>JANXOJ010000529.1 GCA_025353625.1 Planctomycetota bacterium
TGCATGAAAGGAAAGAAGGGATTGGGGATGAGGGATTGGTGGACGAATGGGCTTTCGGTGCCCGGTTATCGAGCGAACGAGGGCAATCGCTGCTACTTCTGCAAGACGGAGCTATTCATCAAGGTCGAACAGCTTGCCGAACGGTTAGGCGTGGCCGTGGTCTGCGACGGGACAAACTTCGACGATCGCAACGAACACCGGCCCGGCATGAAGGCCGGCCGCGAGCGGCAGGTTCGCAGCCCTTTGGCCGAATGTGAATTGACCAAAGCCGAGATTCGGCAGTTGGCCGTCGAATGGGAATTGCCGATCTGGGACAAGCCGGCGACGCCCTGCCTGAGCAGCCGCATTGCCTATGGTGAAACGGTCACGCCCGAGCGATTGAATATGATCGGTCGGGCCGAGCGGTTCCTGCGCGAGCAAGGTTTTCAACCGTTGCGGGTTCGCTATCACAAAGGCGACATGGCGCGGATTGAGGTCTCACCGGAAGCCTTGCCGCGATTCTTGGATGCCGACTTCCGCGAACGGGTCGTCCAGCATCTCAAGGCGCTCGGCTTTAAGTATGTGTCGATCGACTTGGAAGGTTTTCGTAGTGGGAGCATGAACGCGGTGTTGCAGTTGACGGGTGCCGCGGAAAACGGGTAGGGTGGCATCGAGCCACCAAAGTCCCTCAAGCACTCTTCCGAAGTTGCAGTGCGCAATGCAACTCTTTTGGCACGGCAAGTTCCCCCGCTCGGGGTTCGCCACGAAGGACGGTCAACACCATTTGCAACTGTTCGTCCGGCGACATCGAGAGATCGATGAACAGCAGCTTCCGCCCTTTTAGTTCACAGCCCCCTCCGCCATTGCCGTCGAGCCATTCCTGGCGGACGACATAGCCGAAACGCTCGGCAAGATTCAAAGCGTGGGCAAGAAGAACGACCGTGTGCATCCTAGCTCCTTCAAATTGCCGATGCCCGTATTGCCGACACCCGCGCGGCGGGGCGATTATAGTCGCTTGTCTTTCAGTTGCCTAGCGGAGTTGTCGATACGAAATACAGAAGATAACTTGTTTCTACATCTTGAGTTAAGACGAGACAGCCTGAGAAGACAGCTAGAAAACCGGCAATGCGGCAGAACAGCGAATCTGGTGTCTTGCGCGGAACTGCGAACTTCAGGAAGAACCGGGGGAATAGCCGTGTCAGATAGCGAACCGCGTCAGCAAGCCGATCTCGAACAGCAAATCGAAATGCTCAAGGAGCAATTGGGCCACGCCCAAAAACTGACCGCCATCGGTGAGTTGGCCAGTACGACGACGCATGAATTCAACAACGTGCTGATGACGATCATCAATTATGCCAAGCTCGGCATGAGGCACAGCGACAACGCCACCCGTGAAAAGGCATTCGACAAGATTCTCGCTGCGAGCAATCGCGCGGCCAAAATCACCGCCACCGTCCTGGGCTTGGCCCGAAATCGCAAGGGCGGCCAAGAGCCGACCAATCTTCAGGAACTGGTCGAGAACACGCTCTTATTGCTGGAACGGGAGATGAACAAATACCGTATCACCGTCGATAAATCATTTCAGCCGATTCCGGAGGCCTACATTAACGGAAATCAAATCCAGCAAATCCTCTTGAACCTGCTCATCAACGCCCGACAAGCACTTCCCAACGGTGGCCGGGTGGCAATCAAATTGGCCTACGATGCCCAGAACGACATGATCGACCTGGTTGTCCGGGACAATGGGGCGGGGATACCGGCGGACAAGCTGCCGCGAATTTTCGAGCCGTTCTACACCACCAAAGCCGGCCCCGATGCCAGCGGCAAGGGAGGCACCGGTCTGGGGCTTTCACTATGTCGCGACATTATCGACGCGCACCAGGGGAGGATTCGCGTCGATAGCACGGTGGGCAAGGGAACTGCCTTTACGTTGAAATTACCGACGGTCACCAAGGCGGCTCCCGCTCGGCCCATTACTGTACCGTCAATAGCCGCGCCGCCCATTGCCGCACCGTCAATTGCCGCGCCGCTTTTGACGACGTTGCCGGTGACCTCAGTAGCAATACCCTGTGGTGAACTGTAGGGAACGCAATGTAATGTCGCGAAATGCGGCGTTTCCGCGCTAGTTAGCCCAAGTTCGCCAGCTATCGACGTAAGTACTTGCGGCGCAAGGGGCGCTTTGTAAA
>JANXOJ010000542.1 GCA_025353625.1 Planctomycetota bacterium
CGCTCGCATCGAGGTTTCCGGTTCCCGTGAAGACAAACGAGTAGACACCCGCCGCGCCGGCCACTTGGCCGATCGCTTGCAGCCCGACGACGAACCCCAACAGCAAAGCAAACCGACGAAGCGAGCGAATACCCCAAAACCGTGAAAACATACCCATACCCAGCCCCTTAGTGCGGAAAAAACCCATTGACCCGGAACTTTCGCACGACGCGATTCCCAGGCCGATAAGTTACAATCGGAACGTTCCGTTCAGTCTACCATCCTTCCACAATGCGCGTCCATATTCGGTGGAGATTTTTTCTTTATTTACCAATTGAACTTGAAAGTATTAGTACTTTTGCGGAAAATCGACAGCCCTAGGGGGACGTTCAATGTCGCCGGAGGGGCCGGATCGAGCGAAATATAGCAGCCGAAAATCTCGCCGATCAAGTTCAAATGAGAACGCCCGTCGCCCGAACCTTCCACGCGGGCTTCAACAAACAGATAGGCCGTCGGATTCTGCCGGATGAGGACGTTGACTTCCGAGCGGTACCGGCATCTGCGGAACATGATACCGATCCTTGCCGTGCCTCACCAAAAACAAAACCCCTGGAAAACGGTTTTAACGTCTGTCCAGGGGTTTCCAAAGTGGGCGTTACAGGACTCGAACCTGTGACCTCCTCCGTGTGAGGAAGGCGCTCTAACCAACTGAGCTAAACGCCCTTTGCTTTGTCGTCAACGAACCCTGGCTGGGCGGCAGGCGACAACCGTTGGCCCGCTATTATACATGACTTGAACTGGTTTCGGCAACAGCCTTGGGCGATGAAGATGGTTCGATTTCCGGCTCGGCGGGCGGGGGCTCGAACTTGGGGGCGGTCGCCTCTTCTACGGGAGAGTATTGCGCACGCTCGAAAGTTTCTTTTGCTGAACTGGTCGTATTGTGAAGGGCCGACTCGAACTCGCTCCTAATTCCCTGGAAGCTTTTCTTGAGTTGCAACAACTGTTTTCCCAAGGATGCCGCAACTTCGGGCAAACGCTCGCCGTATAAAAGGACGCCGAGAATTGCAAGCACGAGGATGCCTTGGAAATTCAATATATCCAAGAAACCCAAGGGTGCGAACACGGATCAAGTCTCCTTAAGACCGCCTAGGGCAGTTGGCCGAATGCGACGCGGCTCGTTCTTAACTATTGGGGTGGGCGTCGTCGATCTTTTTCGGAACCTCTCCGCCTTGCACCGTTCGGTTGGGGTCGTCCGCGTGTCCCTCCATGCCCTTTTTGAACTCGGTAACTCCCTGCCCGAGATTGCGCATCATTGCCGGCAGGCGGTTGCCAAAGAACAATAGCGCGATGAACCCAATGACCACCAGATCATAGGACGATAAAAAATAGCCGAACAGCGACATGGCAACGGTATCCGTGGCAGCAAGGAAAAACGAGCGATCTTCCCCCGTATTTTGGGAGGAAGCCAACGCCCATTTCTATTCTACTCACTCACGGCCTGGTGTCAAAGGGTTCGGTTTACGACTTTGCGGCTCGGGCGATGTGTGGATCGACAGATTTTTAGGTGTTCCATCGAATGTCCGCCTAAGAGGGGGGGTGCCAAGTTGCTGCCTATACGTCAAATTACTTTACAAATACCTCACGCAAAGGCGAAGAGATAGGGCCGAGAACGAAACGGACAAAGCGGCCGGTAGTTGTGCGGCGATCCAGGCTCCGGTGCGCCCGTGGCGCGTCTAGGCCCCAGATGATTCTCATCACCTGGGGGCACTTCAAACGAACCAGAGATATTTCAAAATTCTGCCGGGTCGGAGAATGCCTATTTCGCGGAGATCGTCGCGTGGGAGATCAACATTTCATCGCCGTTCGACGGCACTTCACGGACCACGCCAACGCCCTTGGCGTAGAACTTGTACTCCGTCGTGCCCTCCGCGAGCACTTCCTTGACTTTGATGCAGTCCTTGTACGTTCCGGCCGGCACGGTGACCCTCTCGCCGAGGGCCACGATTTCATCCCGTTCACCAATCGACTTGGAAACATCTTCCGATCGCCACTTCAGGCCGATCTTCGGTTGCGCTGGAAACAGCACGCCGGGAACGTCGGTCTCCTTGCCGGTTAGCCAGCTACCTTCGTGGCTGTCGACCTTGCCGTCTTTATATTCGTCTACGTCTTCGCCGAGGTAATAGACGGTGCCGTTGTCGTCCTGCGCGAAATAGTCGGTGGCCACCTCTTCGATCTTGCCGTCGATGAATGCGCGATCTTCCACAACCAGTGCCTCAACCGTGGCATCGCCGATCTTGAAGGTTTTATGCAAATTTGGCTTGGCGGTGCGCTCCACGCGGACCTTCTTTCCACCTTCGGTGCCTTCAAAAACATCCTGCTTGAGGTCGGATAGCGGCAGATACGGATTGTTAATCAGCGTCGGATGACTGAACTTGACGCCATTCAAAACTTTTTTGGCGCGCGCAGCGCGGTCGGCAATTTCGTCGGCCGCATCGTCGCTCTTGGTCTCGATGAGCCGTCCGTCGGCGGAGATAACCAAATCTTTCACGACACCGTTCTTGTCGATAATCTGCGCTTCGTAAAGGGCTTTGCCATCGAGCCCTTTCGTTTCCAGATCAATCGGCCCTGCCTTGCCGCCGTTGGCTAGCACTGCGTCGCGCACCGCTTTGGGGGCGTCGTCCCACTTCATCTCTGTTCCAGCAAAACCGGAGAGTGCCGCGAAATGAACCAGTGCCGTAGCAAATAAAAAGGTCGTCCAACGAATAGGTTTCATCGAGTTCAATTCTTCTTCTCCGTTTGTAACGTGGGGATTGGGGATTCGGAAGTCTCCATCGCTCGCGAATGCGATCGCAAGGCAACGCTCCTCATCTTGATGGGGATGCCAAAGCTAGTCAAGAACCCAGAGCAACATCTTAACCGGTTTTCAAGCCGGTAAAGTAACGGATAAACAATCCAAATTCCTGTCGGCCCATATTTTACTGATTCCGATAGGAAATTCAGAGGCTATCCGAAAAGTATCCTCGGGATTTCCACGGGTTTCAGGCGTCGACTCGGTATTGGAACGTCGGTCGGGGCGCCGGTGACAGTCGGCGGAGCATCAGATGGATGTTGGTAATCGTAATCATCGCAGCACTCGATTCGTCGTTCGTAGTCTTTACTGTTGCGCCGACTACGTCCGTTCCATGCGTTGGTGCGCTGCACGCCCCAACGCTTCTCCAGTGGCG
>JANXOJ010000572.1 GCA_025353625.1 Planctomycetota bacterium
CAGTTTCCAGGAATCGTTCTTCCGCGATACGTTCGGCGAATCGATGTTTACCGCCGATTACGAGCAGTCCGGACCTTCGATCTACGGCAACACCTTCACCGGAAACACCTACAACGGCGTCTTCATCCGCGTCTCGACCGCCGCCGGAAGCAGCCAAGAGAAACTGACCAACGACGCACGCTTGACCTCCATCGACTCGGTCTACATACTTTCAGAAACGCTGACCCTCGCGGGCAACCCGGGCGGCGCGGTCAAAAATACCTACGTGCTCGGCGCGCCGGTCGGCTTGGGCGATAGCGCCACCACGAACCTTTCTTCCGGCGGCGACAATCAACTCGTGGTTCCCGCTGCCGCTGCTTTGGCAATTGCCGGAGGCATCAACGACCTCGAATGGTTCGTCTTAAGCGACACCTACACTTCCGTGCGCTTCGAGTTCGATTATCCGGGACACGGGGCCAGTAATGGAAGCGTCGGCATTGCCATCGTCCCCCCGGGCACGTTCGGCTTCGTTGCGGATACGGCTGCCACAATTGCCGCGAAGATAGCCGCTGCAATCAACGGGGCCGGCTTGACGATCAAGGCCGCGTCGGCAGGTGCCAACGTGCAACTCACCGGCCCGATTGTCGTCGTCAAGGGATTGACCGAGACCGAGGCCCGATTGAGCGGTCGGCTGGCCATCGATCCGGGCGTGATCCTCAAAGCCAGCGCAGCGCGGATCGAGGCCGAAATCGGGAGCCAACTTCTCGCCGAGGGAACGATCGACCGGCCCATCGTGATGACTTCCCTCTTGGATCAGAAGTACGGTGCCGGCGGAACGTTCGATACGGCGAACGAGAACTCGACGCCCAATCCCACGCTCGTGGCGCCGGGCAATTGGAGCGGCCTCTATTTCTCGCCGACTTCGTTCGGCAGCCTCGACTACGCCCGCGTCTATTACGCCGGCGGCACGTCGGCAATTGAAGGCCGCTTTGCCAGCTTTGCGCCGGTGGAAATCCGCCAGGCCCAGGTCCGCATTACGAACACCGTTTTTGAAAACAACATCTCGACGGCCGCGCCGGGCGACGACCGCAACGGTCGCGGAGACCTCCCGGATGCCACGGTCATTCAGATTCGCGGCGCGCAGCCGGTGCTGGTCAACGACGTCATTAAGAACAATGCGGCCGATGCGATCTCGATCGATTGCAATTCGTTGACTTCCTTCCAGGTCCAGGACTGGGGCCGCAGCACGGGTCCGGCCACCACCTTTACCCAATATGCCGACAACGTCGGTCCCTTGGTCCGCCAAATCAAGATGTCGAACAACACCATCAACGGCATGATGGTTCGCCACGGCACCATGACCACCCAGGGCATCTGGGACGACACCGATATCGTCCACGTCGTCGAGGGTACGATCGTTATTCCCAACGTGGTCGTATACGGTGGACTGCGGTTGCAAAGCAATTCGCAAGCCAGCCTCGTAGTGAAATTGCTGACCACCAACCAAGCCGATCCGGCGGAATTTCTGGCCACCGGCACGCCCGAGGAAATCCAAGGCCGCATCGGCGGCTCGCTACAGGTCATGGGCACGCCCGGCCATCCGGTCGTCTTGACGTCGCTCAACGACAACACGGTTGGCGCCGGCTTCGACCCCTTCGGCAACCCGGAATATGTAACCGGCAACAATAGTGCGGCCGTACCCAAGGCAGGCGATTGGAACAGTCTGATCCTCAACACCTATTCCAACGATTACAACGCAGCCACGATCAACGAGTACGAGCCGGCTTTCGGCACGAATGCGGACCCCAACGGCACGATCAATACCTCGCAGGCGCTGGGCCAGTTGGCAGCCTCGACGCAAGGCGGCGACGACACCCTGCGTCTCGGCTTCGAGGTCCACGGCAGCATCAGCTACAACAACTCGGCGGATAAAGACGTTTACAGCTTCCAGGCCTACCCCGGCACCCAGGTCTGGTTGAACGTCGATCGCACCACGTACGCGCTCGATTCGCAGATCGACCTTTTGGATGCCAATGGCATCGTCCTGGCAACTGCCTACGCCTCGATCGATCCGGCCACCGGAAACCAAATTGCTCCGCAAGTCGTTGCCACCGGCCAGTTTGCCGCGACCATGAACCCCGACGTCTGGGGCGGCAACAACATGTATAACACCAACCCCAGCGATGCGGCGATGCGCGTCGTCCTGCCGGGTCCGGTGGTTACTCCGTCGGTTGCCAAGACGTTTTACGTCCGCGTCTCGAGCCATAGCGGCAAGGGGAGCGGCAACTACGAGTTGCAGATCCGCTTGCAGCAGCAGCGACTTACGCCCGGCTCGGTGGTACGTTACTCCACAATCCGCTATGCCACCAACGGCGTCAGCGTCATCGGCAAGCCGGACCATTCGCCGCTGGAAGTTCAAAACTTCGATTACGTCAGCGGTGCCAATCAGGCCCCCAATCAGTCGCCCAACAACGTCCAGCCCGTCGGCAATCTGCTCGCCTCGGACACCAACGTCCTCAACGTCGGTGGCTTCCTCAATACCTATCAGGACGTCGACTGGTATTCGTTCAAACTCGACTACAACTTCCTGAC
>JANXOJ010000621.1 GCA_025353625.1 Planctomycetota bacterium
TGCTGCCGCTTCCCATGATTCTCCTGATCGACAACTACGACTCCTTCACTTACAACCTCGTTCAGCGGCTGGGCGAGATCGATCCTTCGCTCGATTTGGAAGTTCACCGCAACGACCAAATTACGCTCGACGAGATCGAAGCGAAAAAGCCTTCGCATCTGATCGTTTCGCCCGGCCCATGCACGCCGGACGAAGCGGGCATATCGATCCCTTGCGTGAAGCGGTTTGCCGGCAAGATACCCTTGCTGGGCGTTTGCCTGGGGCATCAGTCGATCGGTCAAGCCTATGGCGGCAAAATCGTTCGCGCGGTGCGGTTAATGCACGGCAAGACCGACATGATCCAGCACGACAACCAAGGGCTTTACGCCGGCCTGCCCAATCCCTTCGAGGCGACCCGCTATCACAGTTTGGTCATCCAGCCCGACACGCTTAGCGACGAGTTCTCAATCTCCGCCTGGAGTACCGCCCCCGACGGACAGCTGGAGATCATGGGCATACGCCACAAGCGGTTGCCGATTTTTGGCGTGCAGTATCATCCGGAAAGCTTTTTAACGGGATGCGGGGCGCAAATTTTAGAAAATTTCCTGGCCGTGGGAGCGAGATCGTTGTCGCAGGCAAACTAACAAACATGGCACGGATGTCGGCAATCCTTGGCGACGGGTATCGTTCAACGTTCGGCCAGGCGATGATCGGGGCCTTGCTGCTGTGGGCCGCACTGCCGCCGCTGAGCATCGCGCCGCTGGCTTGGATCGCGCCGGTCTTTTGGATCCATTTGATCTCCATCGAGCAACTGCCTTGCACGATGGAGCGTCCGGCAAGACGCCTCGGGCCTTGGCGGCTTGCGCTGCTCGCATTGGTCTGGTTCCTTGCCGGGCTAGCGGTGAACGCTTGGTTCCACGGTGTTCAGTTCCAAGGCTATTGGATTGCCGATATCGTTTTCTGGGCCGGACTCCTTGCCATCCTGTGCGCCGCTGCAAACTTAGCTGTGGCAAAACCCTATCTCGTTTTGTTCCTCGTCGGCTTCTTCTTCTGGCTCGCCGCCTTGCAGTGGCTGCGCCTGCCGCACTGGGCAACCGGCTTCGGCTGGCTGGCCCTCGGGTTCTATTTTGCCTGCTATCTGCCGCTGTTCATCGCTGCCTCCCGCGCGGCAGTCCACGTTCTCAAAGTGCCCGTCGTGCTGGCCGCGCCCATCGTTTGGGTCGGACTGGAACTTGCGCGGGCGCACCTTTTGACGGGCATGACGATGGGCAGCCTCGGCCACAGTCAATATCGCTGGACGGCATTGATCCAAATTAGCGACCTCGCCGGTGTCTACGGCGTCAGCTTCCTCATCGCGTTCGTCGCCGCATGTTTGGCCAAAGTAGCAGGCACGCCGCACGTGTCGTCCGGCGCAAGCAGGCTTTGGCCGCTTCTGCCCGCCGCCGCGGCGATTGTCTCCGCGCTTCTCTACGGCTACGTTCGGACCGCCAACGTCAACGCACTGCCCGGCCTTCGCATCGCGTTAATCCAAGGCAGTATCGATACGCAAATGAATAGCGAAGAAGACATCCGCGAGCGGGTTGATGCCCACTATTGCGACCTCACGCGCGAGGCGCTGGCGACGTTTCCGCAAGTCGATCTGGTCGTCTGGCCGGAGACGATGTTCTATCGTACGATGTGGGTGACGTCCGACGAGGACGCCATCCAGCCGAACGAACTCAAAAATTTCTCGCCGGAAGAGTTTCGCACGGACATTGCCAACGCCGCGAAGAATACTCGCAATGCACTCGTCGATACGGCAAAGTTCTTCAAGGTGCCGATGATCCTCGGCGTCGATCGACGGAACTTCGGGCCTGCCGGCATCGACTACTACAACACGGCCGTGCTGGCTACGCCCGAGGGTCTGTCGGACGACTACTACGACAAAATGCACTTGGTGATGTTCGGCGAGTACGTTCCCTTTGCGAAAAGCTTTCCTTGGCTGCAAGGGCTGACGCCGCTGAGCGTCAGCGCGAGCCACGGCGACCATGCGGCCGGATTGGTCGTCAACGATATTTGCATGGCCCCGAGCATTTGCTACGAGAGCGTGTTGGCCCACGTCTTGCGCGAGCAGTTGTTGACGCTCCGACAACAGGGCCGCAATCCGCGGATCATGGTCAACCTGACCAACGACGGCTGGTTCTGGGGCTCCAACGAGTTGGAAATGCACCTCGCCTGCAGCACGTTCCGCGCCGTCGAGTTCCGCAAGCCGATGGTCGTCGCCGCCAACACGGGCATTTCCGCTTGGATCGACGGCGACGGCCGCATCCGGGCCGAAGGGCCCAAGCGAGCCGCCGCCACACTCTTGGCCGACGTCCGTTTGGACCCTCGTGAAAGCTGGTATCTAAACCACGGCGATTGGCCGGCGGGGGTCTGTTTGGGGGCGACATCCGTTTTTGCCGCCGTGGGGTTCGTGGCGGCAAGGAGAAGAGTGCGGAAAAATGACCGATATTCAATGACCCATGCCTAATGGGAAGCATTTTCGAGCCTCCTCCTTTGTTCATTGGGATTTGGTCCTCGGTCGTTACCTTCTCCGTGTCGCCGTGGTCAACCCTCCCCCAAATGTAGGAGAAGCGGCTCCGGCGGCTTATTTCGGATGGCAATTTCCTCTGCCTTTCCGTTCTTTTCCTCACAGCCCCACCACAGGCAGCAAACAATCCGTTCGGGTGGGTATTATGGTTGACATGCTAAATTGGGCGAAGTTATACTAGGCTTGTAGTTAACAAGCGTTTTGATCTGGGGTCTCTTCATGAACCTAGTCGGCAAGATATTTACGTTCCTGGTCTTCCTTATGTGCGTGGTCTTCGCGACCTTTGCCATGATGGTACATGCCGGGCAAAAGAACTGGCGCGAAGTGGTCGTCAACCCGTCCACGGGCTTGAGCAAACAATTGACCGACGAAAAGGCGTTGAAGCAAAAGCTCGAAGGCGAGAAGAAGACGCTGGAAGAGTCGAACAAGCTGGAACTCGACCGTCGCGACAAGCGTGCGGCCGCCCTGGAGACTCAAAACCAGTTGCTCGCCCAGGAGCGAAAGGCCAACGACTTCAAGATCGTCGATCTGGAAAAGCAGGTCCGCGATATGGTGGGTGCGGTGAAAGCCGTCCACCTCACGCTGGCTGAACTTCGCGTCGAGGCCGATTCGATGCGCAAGCAGATCAAAGATGCCGAGTTGGCCCGGAACGACTCATTCACGAAGTTGGTCGCCGTGACGGACCAGTTCCACAACGCGGTGACCGAGCGGCTGCGGCTTGAAAAGATGAACCGCGGGCTTTCGGATGAGGTGGTCAAGCTTCGTGAAGCCCTGGCTTACTACAAAGTTTCCGCCGATGGTTCCTACAAAGACAAGGTTCCTCCGCGCCTCTTGGAGGGCGAAGTTACCAGCGCGTCGAATCCGAACAATATCGAGATTTCCATCGGTGCTGACGACGGCGTTCTCAAGGGGCACAAGTTTGAAGTCGTGCGAT
The DNA here is from genome assembly GCA_025353625.1 of Planctomycetota bacterium. Lineage (GTDB taxonomy): Bacteria > Planctomycetota > Planctomycetia > Pirellulales > Thermoguttaceae > JANXQG01. The sequence goes on from JANXOJ010000621.1 coordinate 3,483, forward strand.
TGAGCAACAAGAGCTACGTGGCCCGCATTGAAGTGATCGATGCCAGCTTCCCCAACCGCGCGGTATGCCGGCCCGACGCTAGTATGCAGAGAAGCCAGATACAGAAGGGCGATCATGTCTACGCAAATCTCACCAGCGCCAAATGACCTGGACCCGCAGGTCTACCGCAAGCCTCGGGCCGACGTTTACACGATCCTGCTGGTGGTGGCGTTGATCGCCATCATCATCGCCACATCGGCGCTTTGGCTCGTGATGAAGGAATACGAATACAAGATCAACGGCGGACCCGAGGCAACCCAATATCGGCCCGCCATCGGTACGTCGATCGATGCCAAATGGCTTAATGCTTGAGCGGGGTGGTGTCGAGCTTTCGGTTGCCCAACATCCGATGCGAAGACCCGGCACTTATACCGCCTCCCATCCAAAATAAAACGTCTGACTTGGCGATCCATCTCGGCACCGCCAATACGCTTTTCGGCATCCCCGGCAATCGGCTGGTTCTCGATGAACCTGCCGTCGTCGCCATCGATCGGGCGAACGGCAAAATTCTTTCCAATCTTTGCGCCGTGGGACACTCGGCCCGGCAGGTGTGGAGGCTCGACGAACAGCCGCAGAATTTCAACGATTGTGCGTCCATTCCAGCCAAAGCCGTGACTGCGAGCAATCCTTACTCCTCTTGCAGGAGAATTGCCGTTGCTGAAATTGTGGTGCGGGCGTCTCGCAAGCATTTTATCAGAGCCGTCGGGGCGCCGGCACCCCAAAAATCTGAACTTCGTAGTTCTCCGGACTCCTCTTGACACCCCGCACCCTACGTCCGACAATTCAGGCATTCTGTAGGACTGTGAATTCTTTTCCGGCACGTTTTGAACGGAGGCCGGACGTGTACACGGAGGATTGTTGCCATGAAGACTCGGCCCGCCGCTTCTCGCCTTCCCAAAGTCAAAAATCCCAAGGTTAAGAAAAGCAAGCACCTCACGCTTCGCGACCGGCTTTCCCATCTCACTTACCAGCGGGCGTGCCAACTTCTCGGGCCGGAGGGGCCGCAGTTGATTCGTCAAGGGTCCAAGTACGACGAATTGGATGTTCAGAACGACGTCTACCTTCGCGGCGATCTGTTGCGAGTCAGCTTTCCCCAGGCATCGCGCGGCCGGCCGACGGTGGTGACGATCACCACGATGGCCGACCATCGCGACCGGCTGAATTTCAATTGCACGAAGTGCGAGACGGTCTGCGAGCATATCGGCGCGGCCGTGTCGCTCGTTCTCGAAAGTAAGATGGCTCTCGGCTTGGCGAAACCCCCCAAGGATGACCGGCCCATCGAACTCATGAGCGAGACGGAATTGATCGACCACGCCTTGGGCGAGCGCGAAGAGCGGGCGAGGACCGAGAAGTTCCGCGTCGAATCGTCCAACGACAAAACACCCTGGGCAGATTACATCGTTGCCAGCGCACTTTCCGGCAAGAGCTATCGCGTTGCCTTGCGGGGTGAAGCGCGCGGCGAGTCGTACTGCTCGTGCCCCGACTTCCGCACGAATACGCTCGGGACTTGCAAGCACATCCTGCACGTGCTGACGCGCATCAAGCGGCGGTTTCCTCCCGCGGCACGACGCAAGCCGTTTCGCAATCGCGAGGCGTTCGTCAACGTTCTGTACGGCGAAGACGTAACGCTGCACCTCCGTCTGCCGGACGCCACGAGTGCCGGCAAAGCCGATCCGGCCGTCGCCGCGCTGGCGGGCCGGTTGACGCAAGGCCCGATTGAGAACGTGCGGAAGCTCGTCGAGTTCATGGGCGGCATGGATCGCTTGGGCCATACCGTGACCGTCTACCCCGATGCCGAGGAACTGATCCAGCAGCGGCTCTTCCAACATCGCATGTCGGACAGCATGGCGGAAATCCGCGCCAATGCAGCATCGCATCCGCTTCGCAAGGAACTGCTCAAGATCGAACTGCTTCCCTATCAGCTTGAAGGGGTTGCCTTCGCGGCCGGCACCGGTCGCTCGATCTTGGCCGACGACATGGGCCTGGGCAAGACGATCCAAGGCGTCGGCACGGCCGAGC
>JANXOJ010000225.1 GCA_025353625.1 Planctomycetota bacterium
AGGCGTAATTCCTGGTGTTCGAAAGGCGAGTTGGTAAAGGGACCCCACACACATGATGACCGACCCTATCGCCGACATGTTGACCCGCATCCGCAATGCAGTGCGCGTCGAGCGGCCTCACGTTGATATCCCTCTCTCCAAGCTGAAACGCGGAGTAGCGGAAGTCCTCAAGCGCGAGGGCTATATTTGGGACTGGGAGGAAATGCCGGCGGAACCTGCCAAGCAGCTCCGCTTGCACCTCAAATACGGCCCCAACGGCGAACGTGTAATCCGGCAGATTCGTCGCGTCAGCAAGCCCGGTTGCCGGGTCTATAGCGGCGCGACCGAGTTGAAGCCCGTCCTGGGCGGACTTGGAATCTCCGTGATCAGCACCAGTCGTGGCGTGATCAGCGATCGCGAAGCGCGCCAGCGTAAGCTTGGCGGCGAAGTACTCTGCGAAATTTATTAACAACTTGGAAAGGTTCGCGCGATGCCGCGGCACGTGCCGCACGGCAAGGCGTGTTTGTGCCGGTGCCAATTGCAAAAGTCGGCCGGCCGTTTCAAAGGTAATCGATCATGTCCCGTATTGGAAATAAACCCGTTGTGGTTCCGGCCAACGTCAAAGTGGCCGTGAATGGCTGCATCGTTTCAATCGAAGGCCCCAAAGGCAAACTCGGTTGGGAGTTTCGACCGGAAATTGCCGTGGTCCACGATGCGGCCGCCCAAACCGTCACCGTCAGCCGACATACCGAGGCGCGGCTGGCGCGGGCCTTGCACGGACTCACCCGAGCCGTCGTGCAGAACATGATGGTGGGCGTTACCCAAGGCTACGAAAAGCGGTTGGAACTGGTCGGCGTTGGCTATATTGCCGCCGTGGAGAAAGAGGTTTTGCAGCTTCGCGTCGGCTTGGCGAACGAGCTTCAAGTGCCCATCCCGGCCGGTTTGAAGGTGGCTTGCCCCGATCAACAACATATTGTGATTAACGGCATCGATAAGCAATTGATCGGCCAGTTCGCGGCGGAAGTTCGCTCCCTGCGAAAGCCAGAGCCTTATAAAGGCAAAGGTATTCGCTATATGGGCGAGGTAGTGCGTCGCAAACAGGGCAAGGCAATGGTCAAGTAAGCGGTCGGTCCTTTGCGGTTAATTGTTAGAAACCAGCGGTTGGAAGCCGGCAGTTAGAAAAAAAGTAGTAGACGGGTAGAAGCATGAGACACGAACGACGAATTCTGCGACAGCGCAAGCACCGCTCGATCCGCGTGCGCAACCGCCTTAAGCGCCACGCAAGTCGGCCGCGGTTGTGCATTTTTCGCAGCCATCAGAACATTTACGCCCAAGTCATTGACGACGTAGCGGGCAAGACATTGGCCTCGGCCAGCACGCGCGATGAAACCCTGCGTGCGGAAGTGCCTTACGGCGGCAACAAAACCGCCGCTACCGCAGTCGGCAAGGCAATTGCCGCGCGGGCCATTGAGGCTGGCGTACACGAGGTGGTCTTCGACCGCCGGGACTACAAATATCACGGCCGCGTGGCCGCTTTGGCCGACGCCGCCCGCGAAGCCGGATTGAAGTTTTAACGCAGGCCCAACCCAAGCAGTTCCATTGAACTAGCCCACTCGAAATAGCCCACTCGAAATAGCAGAGTCGTTTTATGGCAAGAGATTCAGAATCATCGTCGCGCGGCGAAATCATCGACAAGGTCGTCAAGATCCGGCGTTGCGCCGCCGTGGTCAAGGGAGGCCGTCGCTTTAGCTTCACGGCACTGGTCGTGGTGGGCGATGGTCGCGGTCGCGTCGGTTGGGGTTACGGCAAGGCGAACGAGGTTCCGCCCGCCGTGGAAAAGGCCGTCAAGGATGGCACCCGCAATATGGCCCCCGTCGCCGTCCAAGGCAGTTCGATTCCGCATACCGTTCTCGGTCGTTTCGGGGCGGCCTCGGTCAAGCTGATTCCGGCGGCACCCGGCACCGGCGTGATCGCCGGCATGGCCGTTCGCGCCGTTTGTGAAGCGGCCGGCATCCACGACATTTTAACCAAGAGCTACGGCTCGAATAACCCGCACAATTTGGCGAAGGCCGCTATCGCCGCACTGCAGTTGCTTCGCACTCAATCGGAAGTCGAGCGGCTGCGAGGAGTTTCGCTGTCATGAATCTGCAAGAAGTCAATCGCGAAGTACATTGCAACAAGAGTCGCAAGCGACTCGGTCGCGGGCCGGGCTCCGGCTTGGGCAAGACGGCCGGCAGAGGCCACAAGGGCCAACGCTCCCGCCCAGGTTACAATGCACTTTCCATCTTTGAAGGCGGTCAGATGCCATTGGTTCGCCGCATCCCGAAGCGCGGTTTTAATAACCGCTTCGCGCTGGAGGTGGTCGCCGTCAACGTTGGCGATCTCGAACGCCGCTTTGAGAAGGGTGAAGAGGTAACGCCAGCAACGCTCAAGGCGCGCGGGCTAGTGAAGGGGCAATACGACCTCTTAAAGGTTCTCGGCGATGGCGAGTTGACCAAGTCGCTCAAGATTTCCGCACATCAATTCAGTGCATCGGCCAAGGAAAAGATCGAGAAGTCGGGCGGCCAGATCACGGTCTTGCCCGGCAAGAAGCCGGTGGTCAAGGTGAAGAAAACGAAAAAGGTGGCCGCCGGGACCTAAGGAAAGGAAGCGAGAGTCGCCATGTGGGAAAAAATTCGCGTAGTATTTACGATTCCGGAACTTCGGCGGAAGATTCTCTTCACGCTGGGGTTGCTCGCGGTCTTTCGCATCGGCTCGTACATCCCCTTGCCGATATTCGATCCGGCAGTCATGGCCAAGGCCCTGAAAAGTGGCGAGGGCGGCATGGATGTCCTCAAAGCCATGTCGACGTTCAGTGCCAGTCAGTTGAACTACGCCACAATCTTCGGCCTGGGGATTATGCCGTATATCTCGGCCTCGATTATCTTTCAGTTGCTGGCCAGCGTTTATCCGCCTCTTGAGAAGTTGCAGAAAGAAGGCGAGAGCGGCCGCAAGAAGATAAACGAATATACCCGCTATGCCACGGTCGTTCTGGCGATCGGTCAAAGCTGGATGTATTTGAATATGTTCGAGGGAAAGCAGAACTGGGTCTATACGCAGTTTCTCAACGACCAGGCCAATCCGAACAGCGGTATTCTTTTCTCGTGGAAGATTGTCGCGGTGTTGACGATGACCGCCGGCACGGTCTTTTTGATGTGGCTCGGCGAGCAGATCGATGAGTACGGAATCGGCAACGGCATCAGCCTATTAATCATGGGCGGTATTCTCGCCCGATTGCCGAGTGCCATCGGCGAATTGATTAAGCCAATGCTGGAAGGCAAAGGTCTTGAGTTGGGAAGCGGTCGCGGCCAGATGGGCGTGGAAATGCTGCTGGTGCTGGCCGTGCTTTTTGTCGGCGTCATTGCTGGCGTGGTGCTGATCAGTCAGGCCCAACGCCGCATCACGACGCAAAGTGCCAAGCACGTTCGCGGTCGCCGCGTCTTTGGCGGCACGAAGCAATACTTGCCCCTGCGGTTGAACCAGTCGGGCGTGATGCCGATCATTTTCGCGAGCAGCCTTCTGATGATCCCCGGCATGCTGTTCGGTTGGATTGCGCAACGGTTTCCCGGGAATACGCTCTTGATCGCCTTGGAGCAATCGTTCCATCGCGGCGAGTCGTTCATGTACAACCTGTTCTACGTTGCCTTGATTTACTTCTTCTGCTTCTTTTGGACGGCGATTACATTCAATCCCAAAGATATGGCGGACAACCTGAAGAACTACGGCAGCTTTATTCCCGGCTATCGTCCCGGCCGACGAACGGCCGACTACCTCGAGAAGGTCATGGTTCGCATCACGTATGTCGGTGCGGGATTCCTCTCGGTGGTCGCAATTATCCCGACAATTGTCACTGGATCGATGAACGTGTCATGGACGATCGCTGGCTTCTACGGCGGAACGAGCCTTTTGATTGCCGTGAGCGTTGCCTTCGATCTTGTTCAAAAGATCGATAGCCACCTTGTGATGCGCAACTACAGCGGACTGCTGGAATAGAGTCAATAACTTGCGCATCGTTTTTATTGGTCCGCCGGGAGCAGGCAAGGGCACCCAAGCCGAACGGTTGGTGGCCCGATATCAGCTTGCCCACCTTTCGACCGGCGAAATGCTGCGGGTTGCTTGCGAAGCAAAGACCGCCGTAGGCATCAAAGCCGATAAATATATGAACGGAGGGCAATTGGTGCCCGACGAGCTGATCATCGAAGTGATTCGCGAACGGCTGGGGCAGCCGGATTGTAAAATAGGATATTTGTTAGACGGATTTCCACGGACGATCGCTCAGGGCGAAGCGCTGGACTCGATGCTCGACGAGTGGCACTCCCCGCTAAGCGTTGTCCTGGAACTACACGTGCCGGAGGAGGAACTGCTCAAGCGGCTGGCCGCGCGGGGCCGAGAGGACGACCGGCCCGAGGTCATCCGCCTTCGACTGGAGAGCTATCGCAGTCAGACCGAGCCGTTGTTGGAATACTACGACGCGAAAGGACTGCTAAGAAGGCTCGATGGATCGGGGACCGTGGATGACGTTTTTAGCCAGGCACGGGCAGTGTTGGATTCATTGGTAACGTCCGGGAGCAATCGTTCGCATCGCTGATGCGTTTGGCATTGTTTCGTGTTTTTGGTCTGTAGGAGTCATTCCTGGCGTGGAAATTTTTCGGTCGCCGCGAGAAATCGCCCAAATGCGAAAAGCGGGTCTCCTGGTTTGGGAGGTCTTCGATTTGGTTCGCAAGATGGTCCGGCCGGGTATGGCCACGATCGAGATCGACGCAGCCATAGAAGACTACTATCGCCAGCGACAGGCCGAGCCTTTGTTCAAGTTCTACCCGAACACGATCGAAGGCGGCCCACCGTTCCCTGCCGTTACTTGTATTTCGATCAATCGTGAAGTTGTGCATGGGATACCGGGCAAGCGAAAGCTTGTGGAAGGCGATGTGGTGAGTGTCGATACGGGCTGCAAGCTGAACGGCTGGTGCGGTGACGCGGCGGTGACGCTGCCCGTCGGCAAGATCGCGCCGGAGGTGCAGAATCTGCTCGATGTCACCCGCGATGTACTCAACTTGGCCATCAAGCGGATGGGCGAGCGACGGTGGTGGAGTGAGGTGGCCGAGGAGATGCAGACCTTTGTACGCAAACATGGATATTCAGTGGTCGAGGATTTTGTCGGACATGGAATTGGCCGGACCATGCACGAAGACCCCCAGGTGCCAAATTTTGTCAAGCGAGGCTACCGCCGAAGCCGGAACGACTTCCGCCTTCTGCCGGGCCGCGTGATCGCCGTGGAGCCGATGGTGAACATGGGCACCAAGGAAGTCAAGGTGTTGGCGGACCAATGGACGCAAGCCACGGTGGACGGCAAGGCAAGTGCCCATTTTGAGCATACGGTGGCCATTACCGAGTCGGGGCCGGTGGTGCTGACGGCCGGGCCGAATGGCGAGAGTTGGTAGAATGGGTCTTAGAATGAACGATTTCCCAAGCCTTAAGACCCCTCACTCGTGTTAGTTCAAACGGCTTGAAAATGCGTTTTTTGGGTGCGTTTTCCCCGACGTGCATATTTTGGACCAACGATTAAGAATTTGTTCGATGGGGGCCTTGATGAAAATGGGCCTCATCCCTTATACTGATACACTTTGCCTCTTTCCAGGTGGTTGAGCCATGAAAGTCCGAGCTAGCGTAAAACGAATCTGCGAGCACTGCAAAATCGTGCGACGCCGGGGCGTGATCTTCGTCGTTTGCAGTAATCCCCGCCACAAGCAGCGTCAGGGTTAATTGCGTTGGGGTTAGTTTGCGTCAGGGTTAGTTGCGTCAGGGTTAATCGAGGAGCGTTGAAAGAATATGCCGCGTTTATTGGGTGTTGATATCCCGAACGACCGTCCGACGGTTATTTCATTGCAGTACCTTTACGGCGTCGGGCCAAAGGTGGCGCGTGAACTTTGTCACAAGGCTGGCGTAAATCCGCAGGCTCGCGCTAAAGAGCTGCGCGAAGATGAGCTCGCTCGAATGGCCGCTTTGCTGGACAAAGATTACGTCGTGGAAGGCCAATTGCGGCGGCAGACGAACCAGAACATTATGCGCCTACGCGACATCGCCTGCTATCGGGGGATTCGTCACCGCCGCGGCCTTCCGGTTCGTGGGCAGCGTACGCGCACCAATGCGCGAACTCGCAAGGGTCCGAAGAAAACGGTTGCGGGCAAGAAGGGCGTCAAGGACATGCGGTAAGAATTCATCTCGCGGAGCGAGGTGGGTACGAAGCAACGTCAAGCAAATTTTATTTTCCCCGTCCGTTTTGCGGATGGGGTCTAAGTGGAGCTAAGGAAGAATCGTGGCCAATCCGAAAGCGCAAACAGGACAAGCACAAGCGGCGCGCCGCAAGGTGCGTCGAAACGTTGCCGTGGGCGTTGCTCACATCAAGGCAACTTTTAATAATACGACGATTACGATTACCGACGGCAAGGGCGATGTGCTCTGTTGGGCCAGTGCCGGGACGAGCGGCTTCAAAGGCAGTCGTAAGAGTACGCCGTTCGCAGGGCAGATGTCTGCCCAGCAGGTTGCCGACAAGGCAATTAAGCACGGCATGAAAGAAGTGGACGTCAAAGTCCGTGGACCGGGCAGCGGTCGCGAGAGCGCAATTACTGCCTTGCAGGGCGCGGGGTTGAAGATCAAGTCCATTGAGGACGTAACGCCGCTGCCGCACAACGGTTGCCGGCCCAAGAAGCGTCGTCGCGTCTAAGAGGGGATAAGGCTCTGGCCATTGCAAGCCGTGGTGTTTGCGTCCGCTGGGGCATTGGAATACATAGTTACCGGAGTAGATACGTTTATGGCACGTCAAATTTCACCCGTTTGTCGGTTGTGCCGCCGCGAGGGGTTGAAGCTGTTCCTCAAAGGCACGCGATGCGATTCGCCGAAATGCGCATTTGAGCGCCGCGAGTCGCCGCCTGGAATGACGACCGGTCGCCGCAGCAAGGCCACCGAGTACGCCGCTCACTTGCGCGAAAAGCAAAAGGTGAAGCGGTACTACGGCGTTTTGGAAAAGCAGTTTCGTAAGTATTTTGGCATGGCCGAGCGGACCAAGGGCCATACCGGCGATGCGCTGATGGTCCTGCTGGAGCGCCGTCTCGACAACATCGTCTGTCGCATGGGGCTGGCACAGTCGCGGGCGCAGGCCCGACTGATGGTTACGCACTGCCACCTCACGGTGAACGGTCGCCTCTTGAATATCCCCAGCTATTTGGTTCGACCGGGCGACGTGATCGTGGTCAAGACGCGACCAAAGAGTCAAAACTTGGCCCAGGTGAACAAAGCAGCGCACGGTCGCGACGTGCCGGAATTCCTTTCCGTCCTCGAGGGTCCGGAAATTGGCGGCAGCATCCTTCGTTTGCCGGAAGCGGCCGACGTTTCAATTCCGGTGCAGACGCAGTTGATCGTCGAGCTTTGCTCGAAGTAAAGATCGAGCTTTGCTCGAAGTGGACAGAATGAGCTGGCGGATCATTTTTGACCGCCAGTGGTCGGTCGGATGGCGGGCAGCCGCATTACTTTTTGGAATTGGTTTGGAGGCTATTGCGATGCGTATTCGTTGGCGCGGACTCGAGTTGCCCAGTCAAGTTGGTGTGGATCGGGCGACTTTGACGAGCACTTATGGCAAATTCACGGTTGAACCGTTCGAGCGCGGATTTGGCGTAACGATCGGCAACAGCTTTCGCCGTATTTTGCTATCCAGCCTGGAAGGCAGTGCCGTGACGCAGATCAAACTGCACGGGGCACAACATGAATTCACCACGCTCACCGGCGTGCTGGACGACGTTACCGATATCGTGCTCAACGTCAAGTCGCTGGTCGTTAAAAACCACAGCGAGCAGACGCGCGTGGTGCGCATCGAACGCAGCACGCGAGGGCCGATTACCGGTGCCGATGTAAAAACCGACGATCAAGTGGAAGTGATCAACAAGGACCACGTAATCGCTACATTAACCGAAGACGTTCCCTTCCTGCTGGAGATGGTCGTTGAAAACGGTCGCGGTTACGTTCCCTCCACGGAGCATACGCCGCAGGCCCAAGAGATCGGCATCATTCCGCTCGATGCGGCCTTCAGCCCCGTGGTTCGCGTTCGTTACGAAGTCGATGAAACGCGCGTCGGGCAGAAGACGAACTACGACCGGTTGACGCTGGAAATCTGGACGAACGGCTCCATCAACCCGGAAATGGCTTTGGTTGAATCGGGCAAGATTCTCCGCAAGCACCTCAACCCGTTCATTCAATACCAGGAACTTGGTCCGATGGTGCATGCCGATGCTCGCAGTGTCGGCGGCGGGGGAATGGATCCTGCCACCGAATCGAAACTGAACATGAGCTTGGCCGAATTGGATCTTTCCGTTCGCGCAACCAACTGCCTGGAGTCGGAGAACATCACCACGGTTCGCGATTTGGTGAGCCGCACGTCAACGCAATTGCTCGAGGTGCGAAACTTCGGTGAAACGACGTTGCAGGAAGTCAACGAAAAACTGGCCGACATTGGCCTCCGACTCGGCATGCGATTGCCGACCGCGGCCGCCGTATAAGAAAGGGGTCTCGGGTCATAGGTCTTTGGACTTAGGCCGAGACCTACGACACAAGACCTAAGACCTAACCCAAATAAAAACATGCGCCATCGACGAAAAGGCCGCAAGCTAGGCCGCATTCCCAGCCATCAACGCGCACTACTTCGTAGTCTCGCTAGTGCCTTGATCCTTACCGAGCGCGACGCCGAGGGTGAGGAAAATACGCCCAAGGTCAAAGGCCGGATTGTGACCACGATCCAGAAGGCCAAGGAAGTTCGCCCGCTCGTCGAGCGGTGCGTGACGATTGCCTGCCGCGCGATTCCACAGATCGAAGCAGCCGCCCAACTCCATCCGGCCGACGAACGCAACTCCGAGGGTTGGAAGAAGTGGCGTCACGGTCCCGGCTGGCAGGAATGGAACAAGACGATTGCCCCGGTGGTTGCCGCGCGACGGCGGACTTTGCAGATGCTTGGCAACAAGCAGGCCGTGCAGATACTTTTTGCCGAAATCGCTCCGCGCTTCGTCGATCGACCGGGCGGTTATACCCGCGTACTGCGTCTGGCCAAGCCCCGCTTGGGCGATGCCGGCGTGCGGGCCATTCTGGAGTTCGTGGGCAAAAACGATCGCAAGAAGCGCAAGGGGCCGAAGCCGACCTTTGAGAGTGACGTCGTTTCGGATAGCCATGCTCCAGATGCAAAGCCGGTCGTTTAGAACAAAACGGCCGAGTAGGCTGCCGACAGGTAGGTATCTTTCCTGGATGATCGAGTATTCATCTTGCTTCAGCGAGATGAATACCCTTTGAGCCGGAGCCAACATGACGCAGGCCGCAGCAGACGGCCGCGGCGGATGCCCGCCGAGCGGCTTCGATTTCACGGACCACATCGGTCGCGTATGTGCCGACATGGCCTTGTGCGTTAAAGAGTTTCGGCACATCGACATGTCGCGCGTGGCCGTCAGCTTTCGGCAAACCCGCAAACGCATGCAAGGCGGCCTCTATGCGTCGCTAACGCCACTTCGCTTTGCCGGGGGCGAGACGCACGGCATTCGCCGCGGCCGCCGCTGGACCGTTCAACGCGTGAAGGTCGATGGTCGCGAGATGCTCTACGTCTTGAATTTCTACCTACCGCGATTTCTCGATCTTTGTTTCCGCGAAAAGTTAATTACCGTCGCACACGAGCTACTGCACATCAGCCCAAGCTTCGACGGCGATCTGCGGCGATTTTCCGGACGCTGCTACGCGCACAGCGGGCGGCAGTCGAATTTTGACGCCCACGCCGACCGCTTGGCCCAGCAGTGGCTTGCCCAGAGCCCGCCGGAGTCGCTCTACGGATTCCTGCATCTCGATTTTCTGCGTCTCCAATCGCTTTATGGCCGCGTACACGGGCGGCGGATCGCGGCACCGAAGCTCTTGCCGGCGGAATAGTCGATCGGCGTAACACGTCTCCGGCAACCGAAAGCAGTTCTGCGAAAGAGGCCGGAAATGATCTCCGTTCGTTCTGGCCTACGACAACGGTTTCAACGTCAAGGCTCATGCCCCTCGTGTGGCCAGTGCCGTTTCTGCCAATTATGCCGATTGTGCTCAATATTCCTTCAATCCGGGTGCCCACGATTGCCGATTCTCTTGATACGCAAAGCGAAATGCTCTGACACGAAGGGGAAATTCCATGATCGTCCGCATCGTTCTCGCGCTAGTCTGCATCGGTTCCTTGGGGGCCATCCATGCCACACCGAAGGCCAACGCCCAGCAGGCAGCCTTCGGTCAGCAATTTGGCCAGGGCTATAGCACCCAGGACTGGAACCGGATGTACCATTACCCGTACGTCTATTATCCGCAAAACTTCTGGGGTCCGGACTACTACCGTAGTTCGGGGAATATGTACAACCGCTACCCGCGTGAGATGCAAATTCCGGTCTACAACCGGCAGTGGCACAACGAGTATCCACAAGACCGCCGCTACTACGGTGGCCACCATTTCAATTTGGACGTCTTTTGACGCGGACTTGGGCGCATTGGCAGTGCGGCCGTTTTTGGCACACAGACTTAGCGCGCTGCCGTATCTGGAATTGTGGTGCAGGCGTCGAAAGCGCGCAGTTGAACCAGGCTCGACCATCCGATCCTACGATCCTACATCGCGACTATTGGGAACCGGTATTGGATGTCGTGTGTCCTTCCGGCAGCCGTGAAAAATCTTTGATCGCCGGGCGGGGCGCTGACGATTTTCAGCGGGTGGGCGTGGAAAGCGAGGCGGTGCGTTCGAGCGTTTGCCGGTAGTTCCAGGGCATCCAGCTCTGCGGGTTCCCAG
>JANXOJ010000642.1 GCA_025353625.1 Planctomycetota bacterium
CAGTCGAAGTGCGGCCCGGCAGTATTGAAGGCTTGACTATGGTGGAGATTTGACTTATCGCTCCAGGCGGCGCGGTTCGTGCGGGGCGGGGAAAACGGGACAGGTCCAATACTGTTCGGCACGAGAGTTGCGAATTCCGAAAATCCTCCCAAACCCCACGATGGTGGTATTGCGCGATTTGGAATTGCGTGGATAATTCCAGTATGGCTGGCTGGAGAAAAGGCGGACTGGAGAAAAGGTGGCAGGAGCCGTTTTTAATTTCTACATCAACAAGGGCAGTGAGGCCGTGAAGGAGTATTTCAAGAACTACTACTTTTATCCGTACTACCCAGGATACCGGGAAAGCACCTGCTTCGTGTATTCGGAATTTAGGCCATTCACGTATGAGCAGGGGGCGGCTCTCTGCAAATACCTGAAGCCCAAGTACGCTATTGATAAGCGGGGGTCGAAGAAGATTTGGGACGCCAACCACATCGAGGAAATTGATCGGATCGTCCGGTGAGCGAGTGGCGCGCAGCTACGGTGCCGAAGAACTAATGTCAGCATGTTATGATTAGCAAGCCAACCGTTTTTGTCTTGGGTGCAGGGGCGAGTATGCCCTATGGCTTTCCATCGGGCAAGGGGCTACGGGACATGGTTCTCTCGTCGGAACCAGAGTCGTTCTTTCGCCACAATCATGAAGACGAGATTTTCAAGGGAGAATATCGAACCTTTCGGGACGCCTTGCGATATTCGGCGCAGTCGTCCGTCGATGCATTCTTGGAACATCGACCCGACTTTCTCCAAGTCGGGAAGGTAGCCATCGCATATTATCTTATCAAGCGTGAATCCTCGGCATCACTGTTTCCCGCTCATCCCGATCCTGAACAGACAAGAGGGCATTGGTACGATGTGCTTGTAAGCAGAATGGATGCTTCGTTTGACGACTTCGACAAGAACCACGTTCGCTTTATTACCTTCAACTATGACCGTTCCTTGGAGCAGTTTCTCTTCACGGCACTAAAGCATCGTTACAACAAACGGGACGATGAAGTGGCCAAGAAGGTACAGGCGATACCGGTAGTCCATATTCACGGGCAATTGGCACCGCTTGAATGGCAAGAAGATCGGCTGGGTCACGGATGCAGGCCCTACGCAAATGAGATTTCCAGAAACTCGGTTATCGTTGCCAAGGAAGGCATCAAGATCATCTCCGAAGCGACAGATGAGAGTGACGAACTCAGCGTTGCACACGAATTCCTGACAAATGCCAAGATGATCTACTTCCTCGGCATCGGTTATCTCGATACGAACATGCGAAGGCTCTTGGCTCCGTTCAAAAAGAGCGATGGAAAGTACGACTACCAAGGCAAGTGGCTTGGCGGGACGAGCTTTGGTCTAACTTCGGCGCAGGCGGAAGTCATTCGGGGCAAGTACGGCACGATTCTGCTCGGAG
>JANXOJ010000657.1 GCA_025353625.1 Planctomycetota bacterium
GCTGATCGGGCCCTGAACGTTGAGCGTGCCGCCATTGACGAGAAACGTCCCTTCATTGCCGCCGAAGGCGGTGACGGTGTTGCTGGAGATGGTCGCGCTACCGGCAGGGACTAAGATCATGCCGGTTCCCGGAGCAACGGATGCACCGGTCGTTGGCGCGGAGAGCGTCACACCATTGGCGAGAGTCAAGGCGTTGTTCGTCTGGTTGTAGGTCGATGTCCAAGTCGGCGATACGGAGAGGCTCAAAGTGTCGGTGCCGGCAGACGTATCGAAGTTGTTGCCCACGTTATAGGCCGTGAAGGGAACGAGGCTATTGCCGGCGGTTGTGGCAAATGCAGTACCGCCAACCGTGACGCGGGGGAACAGGCCGTTTGTGGCACCCGTGCCGCTGGTCAAGAGGATGGTGTTTCTGGTCGAGCCGAGCGTACCGCCGGTGACGCGGATATCGAGGTTATTGCCGCCGAAACCGCTGGCATAGCTGGCGAACGTCATGGTGGCAGGATTTACGCCGTTGTTCGTGAAGTTGATGACGTTCTGCGAAGCGTTCGAGTTCAATTGGCCGAGCGATTCCGTTCCGCCCGTGGCGTTGGCCGTGTAGCTAAACGTTCCGCCGGCGAGTGTCAAGGGTCGTCCGCCGAGGCGATTGGGAACCGAGCTGACGTTATTGTCGACGATGAGCGTGCCGCCTGGGTTGACGGTAATCAGGCCCGTGGCACCGATGGCACCGGTACCGCTGATATTCAACGTGTTGGCGTTGATTGTAATCGGGCCGACAAATGCCGTACTCGACGCGGAGAGCGTGGCGACTCCGCCGTTGACCGATCCGAGGCCAAACGCCTTGCCTCCATTATTGAGCGTCAAGGAGCTAATGGCACCGATGGGGTTCGTGGTAATGTTGATATCGCCCGCACCTTGAGCGAGCGTTAGAGCCGCAGCACCGGTGATACCGCCGGTGATGACCAACGTTTGTCCAGGATCGGAACCGATCCAAGCACCGCTTCCGAGACTGAGCGAGCCAGACAACGTCTGCGACCCAACACCTGCCCAAGACGGCCCGCCGGGAAGGGCGGTCGAAACGGCCTCAACGGCGCCGTTGTTATTGATGCCCGTGTTGTTGAGCTGCATCGGCTTGGCAATGGACTGGCCGGGCAGGATCTGGAACGTGCCGCCGGGGTTATTGCTGAGAACGAAATTAGCACCGGCTACGGCACCCAAGGCCGTGGCGTAGCTCGTGCTATTCACCTGCACGATGCCGCCGTTGTTCTGGAGGGTGCCGAGCCACAACGGATTGCCCGCATTGAGGATCAAATTGCCCGGCGCTTCGTCGTGGGTAATGCTGCCGGTCGCACTCAGCGACAGGTCAAACGAACTGCTCAGCGTCACCGTCTGGAAATAGGCCGTTTGCAAGGAGACTGCAGTTGCGGTGCCGTTGGCGATGCGGATATTCGCGTTGTACGTGCCCGACTGCATGAACCGCAGGCCGGTGACGCCGCTGACGCCAACGCCGGCAATACCTAATTGTATCGTCTTGGCCGCGCCAAGTTCCAGGTCGTTATCGATGGCGACAATACCCTGAAAATTCACGATTGGCTGACTGATAACATTGGTGGTATTGGTCAACTGCAAGACGCCGAGACCCGACTTCGTGAAGCCCGACAAGGCGTTGACGGCACCGCTAACGATCAGGCCGGGCTGCGGGGCGTTGGTGCCCGCCGGATAACCCGATACGGCATTGGCGACCGAAACGGTTCCCGTGCCGATAGCAAAGGCACCCGCCCAATTCAGCCCGTAGCCGTTGTTGTTGGTAATCGACAACTGCTGGCCGCCGGCGATGGCGGGCGGGGCTGCCGGGTTAAAGACGACGGTCTTATTGGCACTTTGACCGTTAACGGGTGCCGCGATGTTGTAGGCGGTGCCAAAGCCGGTGCGGCCAACGGCCAACGTTACGATGCTGCCGGTGCCGCCGCTGAGCGTCAAGGGGTTGGTATAGGTGCCCGCGATGGCCGTTACGCCCGTTCCATCGCCGTCGGCATAGAGACCTAGTGTCGCCGCGTTCGGCAAAGTCACGGTGTTCGTACCCAAGGCACCAGGGTTTGCGGAAAGGAGCGTCCCGAAGCCGTTCAAATTCACGAAGTTGATGCCGCCCGTGAAGTTGTTCGTCGTATTCGCCAAGGTGGTCGTGCCGCGCATGAACGTCAGCGACGTACCGGCGTTGACTTCGCTGATTTGGCCGGAGATGGCACCGTTGCTATTGTAGGCACTGGCCGTCGTGCTACCGGCGAGCGAGACGGGGCCGGCCAACACGGTACCACTTTCGATGCGCAAAGCACCTAGTGTTCCAGTTCCTTCCGTGATGCCGCCGCCGCTGACGATGATGGAGTTCTGGAAGACGACGGCGTTGGTGCTCGTAAAGAGCTGCGCACCAGGATTGACGGTGATCGCTCCGGAGCCGAGTTGTGTTGGACTTGTAGCAAGGAGGCGAACGCCGGTGAGGTTGATCGGACCCGAGAAGGCCGTATTGGAACCCGACAGGCTCAGTTGCGTGGGCGAGGCACCGGAGTTGCCGACTACGACCAAGGCCCCCGTGCCGCTGATCGGTGCGTTGAGTGAGGCATTGCCGTTGCCGATGCTAAAGGCGAGCGTGCCGTTATTGGAAATTCCGGTCGTGGCTGCGGCAGTGACCTGCGAGACGTTGCCGAACTGGAGCGAGCCGCCGCTGGCGATCGTGGTGGGGCCGGTGTAGGTGGGGTTAGTAGTAACGACAAACGCTCCCGCTCCGGACTGAACGGCCAATCCGCCGGTGCCGGAAATCGCACCGGACACCAACAGCGTGCCGGACGAGGAGGTAACATTCGTCGTCGGGCTTAGGAGGGCGACGGGGGCGGTAATCGTGTTATAGCCGGCCGTGTTGTTAATTTGGGCAGTAGAGCTCGTGTCGTCCAATACCAGGACGTTGGCCAACTGGCCGAAGGCGGTGGTTCCGGCAGTGACCGTGTAGGCCGCGCCCGCATTGTTCGGATTGAAGGTCAAATTTCCGACGTGCGGCGAACTATTGAGGGGAATCGTAGCGGCACCGGTGAGAACCAAGCCGAGCGTGGCAATATCGCCTTGGACTGCCGGCGATGCGCCGCTGT
Organism: Planctomycetota bacterium; assembly: GCA_025353625.1. GTDB lineage: Bacteria > Planctomycetota > Planctomycetia > Pirellulales > Thermoguttaceae > JANXQG01. The sequence goes on from JANXOJ010000657.1 coordinate 3,135, forward strand.
CCCAATTGGCGGTGTCGTTCCAGTTCCCGCCGCCATTCGTCTGCCAGCCCGACGAGATTGCGGGGACGGCGGTAACGCTGACGCCCAGATACCCGGCGGGTGCGGAAGTCAACGAGTATTGGAGATTCTGGCGCGGCAGGCCGCCAAAGACAAC
>JANXOJ010000673.1 GCA_025353625.1 Planctomycetota bacterium
GTCAGGTCCGGTTGGATATTCCAAAGAGATTGCGCCCCGCCGTAGGCAACGCGGAAGCCGGTCATGACTTCATCGAAGATGAGGAGTGCCCCGTGCTTGGTGGTCAGGTCGCGAAGGGCATTCCGAAATGCCTCTGTCGGCACGACGCAACCCATGTTGCCGACGACCGGCTCGACGATCACCGCCGCAAAGCGGTTGCCCGATTGAGAGAACGCCGTTTCGAGGGCGGCCACATCGTTGTAGGGCAGAACCAACGTATCGCGAGCGGTCCCTTCCGTCACACCGGGCGAGTTCGGAACGCCCAATGTCGCCGCCGAACTGCCCGCCGCGACGAGCAGGCTATCGACGTGGCCGTGATAATTGCCGGCGAACTTCATGATGCCGTCGCGGCCCGTAAATCCTCGGGCGAGGCGAATTGCGCTCATCGTGGCCTCGGTGCCGGAATTCACCAGTCGCACTTTTTCCACGGAAGGCACCGCCTCGATCAGCAGATCCGCCAACTCGTTTTCCTGAAGGGTCGGAGCACCATAGCTGGTCCCGTGCCGAATCGCTGCTTCCAACGCGGCAACGACCGCATGGTGGCCATGGCCCAAGACCATCGGTCCCCAAGAGCCGATATAGTCGAGATATCGATTGCCATCAAGATCGACGAGCCAAGGCCCTTCCGCGTGAGCGATGAAAATAGGCTCGCCGCCCACGCCGCCAAATGCCCGCGCGGGGCTGTTCACGCCGCCCGGCATAAGTTGTAATGCGCGATGAAAGGCACGCTTGCTATTTTGAACCAACATGAAGATGCTCCTTGGCCAAGTCTCGTTCAGCCGGCGTTTGCCCTGCGGGGCAAGCCTTCGCGACGTCCGCCGGATTATAGATGTTCGGGCGATACCTGCAATATACCGACGCGATGTGCCCTCACCCCGGCCCCTCTTCCGGTTTTCGGGAGAGGGGAGTGCAAACAAATATTTCCATACTTTTCCAAACGTGTTATAATTCGTGAAGATAATTATTGACCCAGGAGATCCAATCATGCCGGAAGTCCCATTGGAACATGCCCACGAAACCATCGAACATCACGCCCACGGCTCGTCGGAACCGTGGGTTATGGGAGTCGCATTGACGGCGGCGTTTTTGGCTGCATTTGCCGCCGTGACGGCCTTGTATGCCGAGCATAAGTCGATGGAGGCCATGCTCGAACAAATCCAATCGAGCGACAAATGGGCCGAATTCCAGGCCAATAGCATCAAGGAAAAAATCATTGAAACGAAGGTTGCCGTGCTGCAAAGTCAAGGCAAGGAAATTGAAAAGGACGATGCCTCCAAGCTCAAGGAATACAAGGAAAAGAAAGGCGAAATCAAGCGCGATGCCGAGGAATTTTCCAAGGAATCGCACAAGCATTTGGAACAGCATGTGCCTCTTTCGCGGGGGCTTACCATGTTCCAGGTCGCCATTGCTGTCGGGGCCATCGCTGTTTTAACTAAGAAACGTGAGTTTTGGTTTGTCTCGCTGACCTTTGGGCTGCTCGGGTTCGGTTTCTTTGTTTGGGGATTCATGGCCTAAATGGGGTAACCCCCTAGGCCGGAAATTCCCCCACTTCATTGAGAGGTCCATCGATTGACATACGTTTCGCACTTTGCGATAATTACACGGGTTGAAACACTTATTTGGCCGATATTTGTATCTTTGACGATTGGAACTAGGCTCGCATTTCATGGAACGGATCGCCAGTAGGATACTTGTCGTTGTTTTCGCCCTTCTACCTGTTTTATTGGCGGGGGATGTCCAGGCCGAGGACTGGGCTCGCGATATGTTTGCACATACGAGCCACGACTTCGGCACCGTGGCGAAGGGTGCCAAGGTAGAGCATGTGTTCTCCTTTGAGAACCCCTACCTAGAAGACGTACACATTAAGACGGCCACGGCCAGTTGCGGTTGCACGACCCCCTTGATTCCGACCCAAGTCATCAAGAAGTACGACAAATCGCAAGTTCTGGTCTCGGTCGATACGCGAAACTTCCAGGGACAAAAAGATGTCACCGTCACCCTCGTGTTCGATAAGCCTTATCCGCTGGAATCGCAACTCCATATCCATTGCTACATCCGCACCGACGTTGTCGTCCAGCCCGGTGCCGCTCAATTCAACTCCGTCGCGCAGGGTACTGCGGTCGAGCAAAAACTCGTCGTTAAATATGCCGGACGGCCCGATTGGATGGTGCAACGGGTCGAATGTGCCAACCCCAGCTTAACGGGCAAAATCGTGGAAGTTTCGCGGGCGAAGGGCCAGGTGACCTACGATTTGACCGTGGGGCTGTCCAAAGATGCCAAGGCGGGCTATTTCCGCGACGAACTTTATCTCGTTACCAACGATCCCAACACCCGCGCCGCGCGGGTGCCTATCCCGGTCGAAGGCGTCGTGCTGCTGCCGGTGACGGTGCATCCTTCGCCGCTTTCAATGGGCACGACCGAAACGGGTACGCCCGCCACGGCGGTCGTTCGACCGCTTTTGGTCCGCAGCCTGACGCCGTTCCAGATCACCAAGGTGGAATCGTCGAATCCGAAATTCCGTTGCGATCCGCCGACTACATCTGCCACGCTTCATCGCTTACCGGTAACCTTCCTCGGAGACGCCGCAGTCGGTAAGGTCACTACCAAGATTAAGATACTGACCACGGCGTCGACGGAGCCTTTGGAGACGGAGGCATTTATCTATGTCGAACCGCCGGCGACTGCTAAAAAGGTTGAAGGATCGAAGCCCCCCGAGAAAGCCGACAATTCAACCACCGATCCCGGTTTAGGCCCGATAAAACCGCCATGATGACCGCTGTGACCCGCTGCGCCAACCATTCGCGCCAGCCGTAATGCGCGCCAACAGGCTGCATATCTGTTTTATCAGGC
>JANXOJ010000676.1 GCA_025353625.1 Planctomycetota bacterium
GCAACCGACGATGGACAAACTGCGACCGAGTTGACGCTCGAGCTTAAAGCCCCGACGACTTTCAGCGTTTTTGGGCTTTCCGAGCAAATTGCCCTGGGCCAGCGGATCGATGAATTTGCGGTCGATATCTGGAAAGACGGGGCGTGGACCACCTGGGCTAAAGGCACCGCCGTAGGCCCGCACGTTCTGCTTCGCAAGGAAGCTGTCACGACGAGCAAAGTCCGCTTGCGAATTCTCAAAGCATCGGCCTGCCCTTGTTTGTGCAAGCTGGGATTGTATTTGGGTGCGTAGGATGGCGTTAAGCGAACCAAGTATTCCACGGTTCGCGCGGACCCGTCAACCCATCGGTAACTACCGCGCATGACACGGATGGGCGCGGATAGGCCGTAGTGCATAAACATCCGCGACCATCCGTCGAGACTACCCTACTCGAACACAACCATCATGAAAACATTTATTCTCGCGCTGGCAACATTATTCGCCCTGGCTTCCTTCGCCCGCGCCGCCGACGACATGCCTGCCTTCCAGCCGGGCAATCGCATCCTCTTTCAGGGCGACTCGATTACGCACGGCGGACGCGGCACCGATCCGAATCACTTTATGGGCCACGGCTATCAATACATCATCGCGGCGAAATATGGCACCTTCTACCCGGAGCGCAAACTACTCTTTCTCAATCGCGGCATCAGTGGCGACACGGTGGCCAAACTTCAAGCCCGCTGGAAGACGGACACGCTGGATCTCAAGCCCGACTTGCTGAGTATCTTGATCGGCATCAACGACATGCACCAGGGCGTTTCCGCCGCGCAATACGAGGCTGGCTACGACCGGCTGCTTACGGCGACCGTCGCCGCACTGCCCAAGGTGCGACTCGTGTTGGGCGAGCCGTTCGGGCTTCCGGTGGCGCGTCGCAAAGAAGGTTGGGAGAAGGAACGTATCGAACTTCAGGCCCGGCAAGTGATCGTCGCCCGGCTCGGATTGAAGTACCACGCCCCGGTCGTGCATTATCAGAAGGCGTTCGATGACGCTTGCCGTCGGGCACCCGCCGAATACTGGATTTGGGATGGCGTACACCCCACATATAGCGGACACCAAATCATGGCCGACGAATGGGTTCACACGGTGGAGGCAGCCTGGAAGCCAGTAGAACCAGTGGGCCGATAGTGCCAGATGCTGTCGAAATGGTCTGCATTCCCCCAATGAGGGTGTGTTTTTAGCTATTTTTTGACTAATCGGTACAATCGCTTCACTTTTTTTCTTCATAATCATTGACGAAACGGACAAACCGATTATGCTAAATCTATGGATTCTCTGTCACCTCGGTGACATTTACAGGAAGTTTTGGCCACATCAATGGAGGCAGCGTTTGGGTTCTTCCCTGAATTGACGGTTGTAGCGAGGGGTACACGATGTACTTTAGCCTCGTTTAGGACTGTATTTTCGGCATAAGTGCTCGCACGTAACAGATCAATGAACACGCTCAAAGTAACGGCTGCCGGTGCGCCTATAATCGTTGGGGTTTCCAAAGCCATTCGCGATGTGCTTCAGCTTGCCGATCAAGTGGCAGCCACCGATTGCTGCGTTCTCATTGAAGGTGAAAGCGGTACCGGCAAGGAACTGATCGCTCGTCGCCTTTTTGCCAACAGCCGCCGTTTCGAGCGGCCATTCATTCCGGTCAATTGTGCCGGCGTTAGTGAAACTCTCTTTGAAAGCCAGTTTTTCGGCCACGTTCGCGGTGCCTTTACCGGTGCCGAGCAGACGATGTTGGGCGTGATCCGTACGGCCGATGGCGGAACGGTCTTTCTCGACGAGATTTGCGACTTCCCGATGGCATTGCAACCCAAGCTGTTGCGGGTGCTGCAAGAGCAGGAAGTGATGCCCGTCGGAAAACCCGTACCGGTGAAGGTCGATACGCGATTTTTGGCGGGGTCGAACCGTAATTTGGCTGAAATGGTCCGCCAGGGGACATTCCGCCGCGATTTATATCACCGCTTGAATATCGTGCGGATTCCGTTGCCATCGCTCCGCGAGCGGCCGGAGGATATCGGCCCGCTCTTGGACCATTTTCTGTTGGTGGCTGCCGATCGTTATCAGCGTCTGCCGGTGACGCTCAAGCCGGAAGTTCGAGGGCTATTGGCCCAATATGGCTGGCCGGGCAATATCCGCGAGTTGGCCGCCTGGGTCGAGCGGCTCTATGTGACTGGTCTTTCGGCGGAAATCCTTCTCGACATGCTCTTTGGCGAGGCCCACGCAACGACGATGCCGATCGAGTCGGGCACGACGTTGAAGCAAGCCGAGCGGCAAGCCATCGTGCAAGCGATGGAGCATACCAACTTCAATCAGCGCAAAGCCGCGCGGATGCTTCAGGTTCACCGCGCCACGCTGGCACGCAAGCTGCGCGTTCATAAGTTGGATTAAATGCACTCGGCACGCTCCGTGTGCCGTCTTGCAGTACGTGCCGCGTACGGACTGCTCCATCGCTCCTCGTTCCCAAGCTCCGTGCGGGAACGCATCTTCTCGACGCCCTGCGTCGCCGTGGGGCGTCTTGGCCCGACAATTTCATCGCGCAAATAGGCTCTGGATTTACGTAGTTTCAGAAGGTCGCAATGTGCGACTACCCCCTGGTCGCGCCTTGCGACTCTTCGCGCGTTACCGCCATCGACGGCATTTTGGGCCGAATTTGCTAAGTGCAATGTGTGCCTCTTCTTGCGCACCAACTTTTCATGTTTTACGGCGTCGGCACGCTGCTTGCTTAAAGACTCGCATCGTTCGACCGGGCACGGTTCGGTGGACGTGGACAACGTTATAGGACGCAACGTGGACAACGTTATAGGACATGGAGGAGGAACTGAAATGACCGCGATCGAGGCTCATGTGAGACACATTGTCGTCTGCTATCCGACGGAGTCGTTATCTTCGCAAGTGGCCCTTTGGGGCCGCGAACACGACGACTGCCGCATCGAACCGACGTTTGCCCGGAATGTCTGGGATATCCGCCGGTCTTACGGCGGCGCCGACATCGTGGTCGTCGACGCCACGGAAGATCACGCCCAAGCCATGGACGCATTTTCGCAATCGGTTGCGCGGCTCGGTTCCGGACGCACGCTCGTCTACACCGAACGGATGCACGACGGTTTGGAACTTTTCGTACGGACACAAGGGTCTTGGCTGTTGCTGGGACCGCTCGACGAGGTCCAGTGGGAAGAGTTGTTCTCGACGATGCTGACCGCGATTCCGGAAGGGCAAACGCGCGTTCATCGCCGCCGTGCTGCATGACCGCATCGCGCAAGTTGTATTGAACGTTTTTTGAAAAGAAGAAATTGTAATCGCGTCCGCCTGCCTTGGCGAGCGGACTATCCAAGGAGCAAGCAAACCATGAAATCGATTGTCCATCAGTTGGAAGTGCTGGCCGACTCCGATCTCTTTGCCATCAGCGAAGCGATCGATTTTGAGATGCAACGCCGCGAGGAAATCGCGGGCGACATACCCGATTCGGCTCGTCGCCGTGCCAACGCACGCGGCGAGAGCTATCGCCGCAGCACCGGTGCCCAGGCCGCGCCGATTCGCGTCATCGGCATCGGCAAGGCGAATCGAGGTCGCCGCGCCGCTTAAAAAACCATTTTCACGTTACCATCCCTAGATATTTTTGAACGACGAACCTACTATCCCTATCATGAATCAAGACCAATTCGACGAAATCATCGACAACAGCGACGACTCGCAAACCTCGGACGAACCGCAGATCATCTCCTTGGAAGCCTACCGTTTGGCCCATCCACGCCCGGACGATAAGCCGCCGGAGCCGACCGACGGGGTCGATACGACGAACCAGATCGACGCTTTTTGGGCAGGACGCACGCTTGCCATGCGATCCGCTCGCTGGGCCGCTTGAAAAGAGTCGGCGTTCACCTACAATTGTCAGTACATTAAG
>JANXOJ010000723.1 GCA_025353625.1 Planctomycetota bacterium
GAGTTGGCCGCCTTGCAGCACTGCCTACGTCGCAGTTCGCCCTTGGGCAATGCCGAGTGGATCGCGCAGACCGCCAAGCAACTGAACCTCGAGTCCACGGTTCGCTCGCTTGGGCGGCCAAAAAAAGAGAAGTGACAATCCGCGCCAAAGATCTCTCATCCATCGCATACACCCCAGATTCGTGGCTGGCACCCTTTCTTCCTCCAAGGTTCCAGGAGTATTGCCGAACACTAAAAGTTGGGGTGGGTTGCTACAATGGAGAGCTGGCGGCAACACAATGCGATGGTATCAACGCACCCCAGACATCGGAAACGGCGGAATCATATATTTCGAACAAGGACCAGAGTGGACAGAATACGTTGACGACAACAAGAATCAGTGAACCAGACGAAAATCATCGGATCGCAATGCGATATTCTTTGCAATCGCTATTGCTCTGGTTTGTAGTGCTTGGGGCTGCTATTTCGGCATTCGGAGCGTGGGGACTTTTAATTGCCTTGGGACTGCTCGCCGTTGCAGTGTGCTTTCGCATTGTGCCTTTATTGCCTAAGGCTATCAAGATGGTTTTGCTAGGCATCGCCTGCTGCTGCTGTGTTGGTGGTGTCTTTTGGCTTTCCCAACCGGCTATCAATCTTGCCAAACTTGCAGGGCCGAAGGGCGGTTGTCTAAACCATCTCAAAATGATCTGGCATGCACTTGATGACTGTCGGAGGAGCTCCGGTTCGTTTCCGCCAGCGTTTACTGTTGGCCCAAGCGGAGACCGGCTGCTTAGCTGGCGAGTACTAATTCTGCCTTACCTTGATGAGCGTGCAATCTATTCGCAATACCGATTTGTGGAGAAATGGGACGGGCCAAACAATGTTAAGCTGCCTCGACCAAAACATGTTTTCGATTGCCCCTCCTATCCCGTATCTTCGGAGGAAACAAACTATTTCGCAGTCGTCGGAAAAAACGCCGCATGGCACGGCGAGAAGCCGCTAAAACTGAGTGACTTGCCGGATCGCGGTAGCCGTACAATTATTCTTGTCGAAAAGATCGATTCTCAGATTTCGTGGTCGGAACCACGCGACCTGACGATTGAAGAAGCGATCAGTGCGATTCAGGGTGGCGGTCCGCACAGTAAAGATATTTCCTATTTCTACGACGCTCAACCAGGCGTAACACACGTACTTTTTGGGGACGGAAGAGTAAGAGATTTGCGAGCAAATTTACCAAGAGACCTGGTAGAGGCATTACTTTCGGTCGATAAGAAACAACTTGCGATTGAGTCGACTGACATCGATAGTGTGATTGAGTCGACGGGTGCGTCTCCAACAAGAAACGTTCGTTGGGACCGAATTGTATCGCTATTCGTTCTGACTGCAACTTCCATTGTTTTGTTGTCTCGCGCAATTTACCTTAAGCCCGGATGTAGGCGTCACTGATGCTTTTCAAATTGGGCGGCTATCCTGAAATCATGGCGCGAACTCCAGAGTGTGATTTTTCCGACGCCGTCCATCACTTCAGCGATGATCGCTCGGACTCGTACCAAATGACGTATGCCAACGACACGATCTACGGTGGCCTCGGCGACGACAACCTCTACGGAGACGGGGGCGTTGACAAGATATTTTGCGGACCGGTTGACCCGACGGCCCGCGAGACAGACCTCCTCGGGCACGACATTATCGATGGCGGCTCGGGGGCAGATAAGGTTCTCGACGGTTTCCAAAAGAGGAAGAAAGGAGGAAGAAAGGGTGCCATTCGCGGATGTCACCTTTATTTCTCCCGCCGAATGACTTCACCGATCTGGATGCCGTCCGCGTGCGGCTGGCACTTTACGAAAAGCTGAGCAACAAACATCCGCAACCCTTGTGCCTGGAAATTCACTCGCGGCCAACTTGCCATCCTGCTTGAGCGCATTGCCGCTCGCGAGCGATTGATCAATGATTATGCCAAACCTGGTAAAATCGAACCCTGACATTATTTCTGAA
>JANXOJ010000237.1 GCA_025353625.1 Planctomycetota bacterium
CGATCGCTCGAAGAGATGCCCGAGAACCTCGACGTTGACTTCCTCGGAGAAATCGTAGTTGCCGAAACTGGCGAAGGCGTTGGTCCACTTTTCCTCAACCAGTTCCAGGGCGTTGATCGCCGGATCGTCGGCGAAAAGCCCTCCGTTGAAGGCGGTTATTTGCCGCTTGCCCTTGGCCCCCTTGTCGATGGCGGTGAAGAGGTCGAGAAAATTCTCCCAGGCAGGGTTCTTGGCGCGGCTGTACAAACGGATTTCCGCCCGCGTGTCTTCCAGCAATTTTTCCGGTAGGAGTTCGCGGTCCTCGCAGAAGGCGATGAAGATGATGCGGTCGAGCAGCTTTTGAGCGATGCGGATCGCCTCATCGAGGTCTTTGCCCTCTTTGCGATGCAGATGCTCGATCAATTCCAGCCGCCGCCATTGATACTCCTTGTACAGTTTGTCGCCTACGCTGTTCTGGCGATCGGCCGTCTTTTGCAGTAGCTCCAATGCCCTCGGCGTTTGGCCGATCCGCGATGGCAGAAGCCCGCCGCGCTCGAAGAGGCAATAGAACTCGTTGAACCGCTCGGGCTGCCGCAATTCCTGAAGCGAGAACTCTTCGTAGACGAACGACCCCCTATCGCGATGGTAGAGGCGGATCGTGTGAAAGTTAGAAACGATTCCCCAGGGGCAATCGGGCAGCGCGTTGAGATAATCCCAGCATTGTTGCACGGCGGTGCGACCGTTCGAGCGGTCGCGGTCGAGGTCGGTCATTGCGCCTTTGAGTTCGATCACCGCCAGCGGCACCTTGAATCTTGGGAACTGGCCAATCGCCGCATCGGCGGCCCCAACTTCCTTGACGTGAAACTCGTGTTCGAGTTGGAAGTCGTCGGGGCTGGCCGTCTTGTCCCGGTAGCCAAGTGCGTCGCCAAAGAGCTGGCTCAAGAATTGGCTGCCGATGGCCTTCTCCTTGTATTGCGGGAGGTGCCCGTTCGTTTCCAAGTCGGCCCAGCGGAGGGCGATGTCGTAGGCGTTGTCGCGCGCCGCCGTTCTCAATTGGATGCTCTCGGCTGCATCGCGCACGAAACGAGGAATAAACAGCGCGCGTTGGCGGCGGAGACGCCGTTTGATGACGATCACCTGCTCGACTCGTTGCGCCGCTTGGGCCTCGAAGAGGTTTTGCCCGGTGGAAATCGAGTTCTTGCTTTTTCCCATATCTGCTACGTATTTCGGCAATAAAATTGACGGCCCAACCGCGACCTGCCTGAGTTCTACCTAAAGCCCAGCCCCTTGTCAATTTCCGCCCGGAAGAGTTGCGAAGCATGAGAATTGCCGTCACCAAAGATGTAGTGCGGGGGGTCTCGCCTGAATTTCCGCCTTCGTTTCTTGACTTTTCCATACTGTTGCCGATACAATAGCTATCGGGCGGGCAAGTCCGGAGGGAGGCGTGCGAAAATGCGAACGTGGCGTCTAATACGATGCGTCGGGGTAATCCTTACGCTTGAAGTTGTCCTCGGTGGCGGTGTGCGGTTTTCCTTGGCTCAACAAGTAACCGTTGCTTCGCCGTTTCATACGGCCCGCGATAGCTTCTATGAAAGCAATACCATCGGTTGGTCCGGCAATTACAAGGGCTTTAATTTCTCCTTCGGCGGCGCGGCACAGTCGCACCCGGCCTTTGGCGGGTTCGACCCAAGTGCCGGACTGAGCGCGAATTTTGGCATCTCCGGCAAAGATGGGCAAATCAACTTTGCCACGAATTTCAACCAGGGCTACCGGCAATCGCTCGTATCCCAAACGCCGTCCGTGACCCTGATGAACGGCCAAACGGGCTTTATCTCGGACACTTCGCAGACCCCGTTCGTAATCAGCGTGATTCCCGTTGTCGGCGCACAGCCGATCGTGGCACCGCCGATGCCGTTCATCTCGAATGCCGCACCGGGCGCGGTAAATCCCCGCTTACAGGCGTTCGCCCAGGCGCATGCCGATGCCCAAGCTGCGGCTGCCAATAAGGCCCAAAATCAGGCCCCGAATCAGGTACAGGGTGGTGCCGTTCCGCCGCCACCGCCTCAGCCGGGTCAGCCGAACAATCCGGCGGCCCCCAAGACGAAATTGATGAACGTCGCCGAACCGGTTGTCGCCGACCCTGGCCAAGCGTTGGCGGATCGTTTGGATGGTGCCCAGCAAAGCACGGCCGGTCGGCCCGCGCTAAGTGTCGCCGAAGCCCGCCAATTGCATCGGCAGGAGCAGGGCGGAAAGGATAACGAAATGGCCGCTTTGATGGAGCGAGCGCGTGCCTTGGAAGAAGACGGCAAGCCGAACGTCGCGAAAATCTACTACCAGCGGGTTGCCAAGCACGGCACAGGCGAGATGCAGCAACAGGCCCAAACGAAGCTCTATGAGATTCAAGGGACGGTGAAGCCTTAGGCGCGACAATCGATCCTTTCTAGGGCGCAAGTGGTGCTGGGGCACAGCAGGTTTCTTCTGCCGGCAGTATCCTATATGCGGGGCCGTTCCTAAAATCCGGCACCTCTTCCGCGTCCATGCACGTTTGTCGTGCCCGGCAGGCTCGCTACCGGTAGTCCGTCGTTTCTTTTTCGACCCCTTGGACACTGCCGCCGTTCCCCGTACAATGGAACCCCACTAAGGGAACGGATAAACATGAATTCGCATACAAACGAAAAAAACCTCTCCTCGGGCGTGATGCCCATCCTACAGAGGGATCAAGACCCCCAGGAAACGGCGGAATGGATGGAGTCGCTCGACTTTATCTGCCGCACCCAGGGCAAAGAACGAGCTCAGTTCTTGCTGGAAAGGCTCCGCGAGCGGGCTTTTCGCAGCGGGGTGCCCTTTGCCTCCAGCGCAACCACGCCCTATATCAATACCATCCCCGTCGATAAGCAGCCGGAATACCCCGGCAACCGCGAGATCGAGCGCCGCGTGAAAAGCATCATCCGCTGGAACGCCATGGCAATGGTTGTAAAAGCGAATAAGCTGAGTGCCGGCATTGGGGGGCATATTTCCACCTTTGCCTCGGCGGCAACGCTGTACGAAGTGGCGTTCAACCACTTTTTTCGCGGCAAACAAGGCAACGAGCCGCCCGATCAGGTCTACTTCCAAGGGCATGCCGTGCCCGGCATTTATGCTCGGGCGTACCTGCTCGGTCGCTTGACGGAGCAGAACCTCGTCAATTTCCGCCGCGAGCTTGCCCCCGGTGGGGGGCTGTCGTCGTATCCACACCCCTGGCTGATGCCGAACTTTTGGGAGTTCCCCACGGTCTCGATGGGCCTTGGGCCGATCATGGCCATCTATCAGGCGCGGTTCAATCAATACTTGGTCGATCGAGGCATCAAGCCGGAGGCCAAGGCTTCTCGCGTTTGGGCATTCCTTGGCGATGGCGAGTGCGACGAGCCGGAGACGCTCGGCGCGATCACGCTGGCGGCGCGCGAGTGCCTCGATAACCTGACCTTCGTCATCAACTGCAACTTGCAGCGGCTCGATGGTCCCGTGCGCGGCAACGGCAAGATCGTGCAAGAGCTTGAAGGCGCGTTCCGTGGTGCCGGCTGGAACGTGATCAAGGTTCTGTGGGGTTCCGACTGGGATCCGATTTTGGCGAAGGACCATGAGGGCCTCTTGCAACGCCGCATGGGCGAGATTGTCGACGGCCAGTTGCAGAAGTATTCGGTCATGCCGGGTGGGTATGTTCGCGAGCATTTCTTCGGCACCGACCCGCGTCTGAAGGCGATGGTGGACCATTTGTCCGACGACGATTTGATCGAACTGCGGCGCGGAGGCCACGACCCGCTGAAGGTCTATACGGCCTACAAGGCGGCAGTCGACAACAAAGGTGCCCCCACGGTGATTCTGGCCCAAACGATCAAGGGCTACGGACTCGGCGAGGCGGGTGAAGGCCGCAACATCACCCACCAGCAAAAGAAGCTTAACGAAGCCGAATTGATCGAATTCCGCGGCCGTTTCGACATCCCCATCACCGAAGAACAGGCGTCCCGCGCAGATTTCTATAAGCCGCCTGAAGATAGCGAAGAAATGGTCTACCTCCGCGAGCGTCGGGCATCGCTGGGAGGTTTCGTACCCAGCCGCCGCGTGCCAACGGCTCGCTTGAAACCGCCCAGTTGGGAAGATTTTTCCGAGTTCTTCGCCGGCAGCGAAGGCCGCGAAGTATCGAGTACGATGGCCTTCGTGCGGCTATTGGTGCGCTTGCTCCGCGATAAGAACATTGGCCGCTACGTCGTGCCGATCGTGCCCGACGAAGCCCGCACCTTTGGCATGGATGCGCTCTTCCGCCAGTTCGGCATCTACTCCCACGCGGGGCAGTTGTACGAGCCGGTCGATTCGGACAACGTGCTTTTCTATCGCGAGGCGGTCGATGGGCAGATTTTGGAAGAAGGAATCAACGAGGCCGGTTCGATGTCGTCGTTCATCGCCGCGGCCAGTGCGCGTTCGAGCCACGGCGTGAACATGATTCCCTTCTTCATTTACTACTCGATGTTTGGTTTCCAGCGGATCGGCGACCTGATTTGGGCCGCCGGCGACATGCGCTGCCGAGGATTCTTGTTGGGCGGCACGGCCGGGCGAACCTCGCTTGCTGGCGAAGGTCTCCAGCACCAGGACGGCAACAGCCACCTCAACGCCCTGGCCTTCCCCACGGTGATGGCCTACGATCCGTGCTTCGCCTACGAGATGTCGGTCATCGTTTTGGACGGTATGAGGAAGATGTACTACGAAGACCAGGACGTTTTCTATTACATCACGCTGATGAACGAAAACTACGAGATGCCGATCATGCCGCACGGTTCGACCGAAGGCATTTGCAAGGGCATCTACCGCCTCAGCGAAAAGCACCTCGGCCCGACGCAGCCGCACGTGCAGCTTTTCGGCAGCGGTGCCATCCTGCGGGAGGTGCTTCGCGCCCAGGAACTGTTGGCATCGAAATTCGGCGTTTCCAGCACGGTATACAGCGTGACGAGTTACAAGAACCTCTACTACGATGGCCACGATTGCGACCGTTGGAACCGCCTGCATCCCAATGCGTCTCCTCGGCAGCCGTACGTGCAGCAGGTGATTGCCGACGTGCCCGGCCCGATTGTGGCGGCCTCCGACTACGTCGCCGCCGTTCCGCTTGCGATCGGCCAGTGGGTTGGCTCGGACTACACGGTGCTCGGCACCGATGGCTATGGCCGAAGCGAAGCGCGCAAAGACCTGCGGCGGCATTTTGAAGTCGATGCCGAGAACATCACCCTGACCGCACTGGCACGGCTGGCTAGGATTGGCCAGTTCCCCCGAGAGAAACTTAGCGAAGCGATCGAGACCTTGGGCCTCGACCCGAACAAGCCAAACCAGGTGGGGTTGTAGGTTCCACCTGCCGGGCGGAACCCTTGTGCTATCCCAACGAGAAAACTCCGCGGCTTCGAGTCCTTCGGCATCGAAGCTAACGTTTGTCGGGGCTCGCTGCGCAATTTTACATTTTTGCTGCCCGATTACCGAAGTAGAGGAGGAAGGCACGCTTCCTCCCCGTACCTCGGCAGATAGGCATTTTTTGTGTTCGCCGCTCGCGATTGTAACGTAGAAGGCACCCTCCCGGTGCCGTCGAAAACTTTTCTGCAAAAGCCGCCGGGCCGACGGCACAAGGAATGTGCCTGCTACTTTTTTTGGCGAATGGCACTGCTTCTTGTTTGGCTCGCTTCGTCGGCAAACGCGGCACAAACGCCCCATCCGGCCGTCGTTCGCGTTATCGCGGCAGAGGCCGATGGCTCGTCGTTAGGCTCGGGGGCGCTGGTTGCCGTCGATGCAAATCATGGGCTCGTGGTTACCAATTGGCATGTGGTACGCGATGCGACCGGCCCCATCACCGTCGTATTTCCCGATGGATTTCGTAGCGGTGCCCTCGTGCTCAAGACCGATCGCGATTGGGACTTGGCCGCGTTGGCGATCCAGCGGCCGAACGTCCAGCCTTTACCGCTGGCCGTCAACGCTCCGCGACCGGGCGAGCCGTTGTCGATCACCGGCTACGGATCGGGCTCATATCGAACCGTGGCCGGCAAATGCGCCGAATATCATTCGCCCGGCAAGAATCTGCCGGCAGAGATTGTGGAAGTGGACGTTCCGGCTCGTTTCGGCGACTCGGGCGGGCCGATCTGCAACAGCCGAGGCGAGATTGCCGGCATCCTTTTTGGGGCGAACGGGAATATGGTATTGGGCGGATATACGATGGGCAGTTATTGCGGGCGAGTCCGGCAGTTCCTTGCGGTGTCGTATGTCGATTTCCAGCGTCTGCCGGGTAATACCGCCATGCTTGCCCAGGCCCCCGCTCCCACTCCACCTCCGCCTCCCACGAAGGCGACAATCGCCTTGCCCCCGCCGAACGGTGCCGTGGCAGCGTTGAATCCGATTTCGTCGCCGCCCAATTTCCGTCAAAGCCCGGCGGTGGCCATGCCTCTAATTGCCGCGAATCCGATCCGAGCAACCCAAACCGTCGAAAGCCACAAAGTCTCCCAAAACTCTCCAGTCGCTGTTGCAACGGCCGACTCTTCTCCGAGCCGAATCGAGCAAATTAAGACGATCCTTGCGATAATTGGGGTCGTTTCCATGCTTTTTCACGCGGTTCGTCTGATCGGTGCGTCGGCCGGGTAGGACCAGGAGACCTCGCCTGCGGTAGCTTGCCGGGCGGTCCCTACAACGGATACGCATTCCGGGTTAAAATGGAAAGCGCAAAAAGAATGAGGGCTCCTGCTCGCCGAGACAAGAGCCCTCACTTTCGACTGCTCGGAGGGTGTCGGCTTTTACACCTTCGCCTTCCGTAGACCCGCAGTCGTTACCTGAGCTATCGTACTAAACGGCGGTGTGACTTTAACCGCCGTCGCAAAAGCGACGCTTTTGTAATACGAGCTTGCCCAAGGTCCGCGTTTTCAACTATTTTCCCCAAACAGGAAATTATGACACAGATTGCGAAATTGGCTTTGGAAGACGGCACGGTCTTCACAGGCAAGGCATTTGGCGCGATTGGCGAAGTCGCCGGCGAAGTCTGCTTCAATACTTCAATGACCGGCTACCAGGAAATCGTGACCGACCCGAGTTACCGCAGTCAGATCGTTACGATGACTTATCCGGAGATCGGCAACTACGGCGTCAACGTCGAAGATGTCGAGAGCCATCGGCCACACCTAGCTGGCTTTGTCGTTCGTGAGTTGAGCCGCCGAGCGAGCAATTTCCGCAGCAACGGAAACCTTCACGACTATCTGGCCCGACATGGTATCGTCGGGATGGAAGGCATCGACACCCGCGCGCTCGTTCGCCGGATTCGCATTCGCGGTGCCATGAAGGGCCTGTTGTCGAGTGTGGAAATGAACGATGCGACGCTCGTGGCCAGGGCCGTTGCCAGCCCAGGGCTGGTGGGCCGCGATCTCGTTCGCGAGGTCGTTCCAGAGAAGCCGATCGAGTGGAACGAAGCCCTCAGCCCTTGGATGCGGATGGAAGGTGCCAACCCTGCCGCGCAATCGCCAACATCGCCGCACGTCGTTGCCTTGGACTACGGCATGAAGTGGAACATCGCCCGACATTTGTTCGACATCGGCTGCCGTGTGACGATTCTCCCCGGCACGGCCACGAGTGCCGACGTGCTTCAATACCAGCCAGACGGCGTGTTCCTCTCGAACGGCCCCGGCGACCCGGAGCCGCTGGGCTATGCTCAACAAACGATTCGCGAGCTGCTCGGTAAAACGCCGATTTTTGGGATATGCTTGGGACACCAGTTGCTTTCGCTGGCCTGCGGGGCGAAGACTTATAAACTCAAATTTGGCCATCGCGGGGCGAACCAGCCGGTCATGAACAAAAGTACGCAGCGCGTCGAGATTACGACGCAGAACCACGGTTTTGCGGTATCTCCGGATTCGTTGCCGCCCGAACTGGAGGTGTCGCACATCAACCTCAACGATGACACCATCGAAGGGGTTCGGCATCGCGGCGTACCCGCCTTCAGCGTGCAATATCACCCCGAAGCCTCCGCCGGCCCACACGATAGCGGCTATTTGTTCGCCGAGTTTCGCAGGATGCTGCCTAAATAGTTTTCGGAGCAAGCAAGCACCTTCTCGGTTCCGGCGTACGGACGAATCGAGGACTCAACGGTTTCCCTTATGTCATGAGCCGGAGTTGCGTGATTCGACACGACAGACCGAGTAGCGTGTGCTTACAATTGTTCGGTTAGCTCATCTATCTCGTTTCTCTTAATGCGCTGACAGCAGTTTGGGCGGCTTGCCCGTCACAAATTGCTTGACGAATGCCTGGGCCTTTTGCTTGGTGCTGATATCGGGATATTCGATCGGCTGCACGACGCCGTGCTGGGCCAGCACGCGGGCACAATCGAGCCGCGCCTTGCCCGCCAGATCGACGGCCCCGGCAAGGATTCGCAGCGATTCGGCGGGCGAATGGAAGCCCATGCCGTTGGATGCCGCGATATAGTCCCACTTTAGTTGAGCATGGCGTATTTGCTGCCGAATCGGTTCCAATTCGTCGTCTTTCGCCCCGGCTTCCATTGCCGCCGCAACGTCCAGGTGGGCTTTCGATAGAACTTCTTCCGCTCGATTGCGGGCCTCGCGCACTTTGTCTTGGATCGACTCGACGCGCGTCCGTATTTCCTCTTCGCTCCAGCGGTGGCAAACGGCGCACGACGTGGCGATGCTATGCAGCGGGCTTTGTAGATGGTGGTCGGTGAACTTCACGCCGCCTTCGGTCCGATAGGGCATGTGGCAATCGGCACATGCAACGTTGCGGTACGCATGGATGCCGGTGCTATAAAGCTCGTAGTCGGGATGGCGGATTTTAACCACCCGCGTCTTGCTCACCGCGTTCGTGAAATCGGCAAAACTCTTCTCGTCCGCTTGGTTTTCGTCAAAATACTCTTCCATTTTTTCAGGCGTCAAGCCTTTGTCCCACGGGAAAGTAAGATAGTTGCCCTTGCCCTTGAAGTAATACTCCACGTGGCACTGGGCGCAAACGAGGCTCCGCATTTCCTGGTGCGAAACCTTGTTGATGTCGAATTTCGGGTCGCGGCGTTGCATCGCTTCCAGCAAGGCGGGCCGCGTGATGTGCAACTTCATCGTGTTCGCCTCGTGGCAATCGTAGCAGCCGATGGGGTGCGTGATTTCATTCTTCAGATCGACAAACTTTGCGGAGTAAAACTTGTCCGGGCCGCCCATCTGTTTCATCATCCGCGGCACGTCGGGGCTTTTGCAGGTCCAGCAAGTCGACGGTTTCGTGGCATCCAATGCCCATTGGTGATTGGCATCCTCTAGGTTCATTCGATGCGTGGCAAGAACGTCTTCAATGGCGTGGATGTGCCCTCGCGCTTGG
>JANXOJ010000117.1 GCA_025353625.1 Planctomycetota bacterium
TGTCGAGAATCGACAGCTTGTCGTTTTTGTATTCTTGCAAGTTGAAGGGATTCACAAGCCTGACGTCGACGATCGGCGATGGCAAATTGAGAATCGCATTGAGCAACCCGATCAAAGCAATCCGATTCTCGGGCGTTCCGAAAGTTATTTTGAACGCAAAATCATTCGTAGCAAGAATTCCGATACGCATCGTGGTGGTGGCGATAAAAGGAAATGAAGTTCGATACTCGGGCTAGTATACCACGCAACGGGCCGATGAGGATACTGGGCAGGTACAAGGTAATGTCCAGATATTATGTGGTGCGGGCGTCTTGCCTGCCCGAAAAGATGCGGGCGGGACGCCTGCACCACAATTTCAACAACGGGAGATACCAGACTTTGCAGTGCTCCTGGTGGGACAAACGGGGCAAAACGATTTAACAAATTGTTCTGGACTGTTTTGTTTTCATGATATGACTCCTAAGCCAAATATGTGAGTAAAAACCGATAGGTATGGCTAGGTTTTCGAGCGGTATTGAAGTGGATTTTTTACGTATGACAGGGCAACTGAATACGCTCAAAGGTAAAGGGCAGCCCTGGAGCCACAAGCCGCCAGCCCGTGGAGAGTCACGACCAAGATGGCCATGCCACTTCCGTTGACACAGAAACACTTACAGCCTCGCAGAGCCCACCTCCGTTTCGCCACGCAATAATCAGTATAGCGAATCGAATTCGGGATGAAACAGGCGCATCCTGCGTGGTTTTCAGGTAAAGATAGGTTGCCGCACCAACTGGTTCCGTGCCGATGGCATGATTTCGGCAGGGATTGTCGAGGGGCTCAACAACAAGAAAAAACTCGCCATGAGAAAAGCGTACGGCTTTCGGTCAAAAAGCCGCTGAGCGATCAACGCTACTTCGCCAATTTCTACCGCCCTCACTTCTTCACCGCCCACAAATAATTCTTTGAAGCGACATAAAGCACGCCGTTTGCCGCGACCGGCGTTGCCCAGACCGGCGCGCCGAGGCTGATGTGATCGAGAACCTTCTTCTCTTTGCCCGCCGCTAAAATCCAGAGGTATTTCGCGGTCGGCAGATATACCTTTGCGTCGGCAACGAGCGTCGAACCCCAGGAAAGGCTTTCGGTTTCGTGAATCCAAAGGGGCCGTCCGGTTTCGACATCGAGGCAGTGGAGCCGGCCCGCCACGTCGGCAATGTAGAGCAAACCGTCAACGATGGAAACGGTGCAGAGGGATCGATCGAGTCCTTGATAGCACCAAATCTTGCCGCCCTCGGTCACGTCCCCTTGCTTGCTTGCATCGATGCACCACAGCGCGCCCCGCCCGCGACCGTGCTCCGGATCGCGGCCAATCGCCACGTAGACGCGGCCGTTATGAAAGACCGGCGTGGCGATGATCTCGCACAGCCCGGCGAGTTTGCCATCGTTCTCGTTGATCGTGTCGGCGCGGCGTCGGTCGCCCAGGCAGTAGTGCGTGACGCCGTCGTACTTGCCGAACTTTTTGTACTCGGCCGGCACGCAGTCGCACGACCAGGCGGTCTTGAGCTTGATCGGCCCGGATGTGGCCGCGCTGGAAGATGCCCTCGCTCCCTGCCCCGTTCCTGCATACGTGAGGGGAGGGTGCGTGAGGGCCTCGAACGCATAGCAGACACCGTTGCCGCCGCCGAGGAAAACGAGATCGCGCCCGCCGACATTGCCCGCCGACGGCGACGACCATTGACCGTGCAGTAGGTGCGGGCCGGTATGGGCGTCGTCCGAGGCGACGAGGCGGCCGGTCTTTTTATCGAGGACGATCATCATGGGGGCGTCGGGGGCGGGCACCTTGCGGAACTCGTCGTGCGTATTTTCGCAATCGCGATCGACGCCGTTGGAGGTGCAAACGTAAACGAAATCGCCGAGAACGAGGACCGAGCAGTTGCAGGCATCGGAAGGCCGCGCCCCCATCTCCCACATATCGAACGTCCAATCGACTTTGGGCGTCTTGCCGTCGCCCTTGCCGCGTACGTCGAGGCACATTACATCGAGCCGCTGACTGACGAAGTACACCCGATCGCCGTCCACGGACCCCGAGGAACAGACGCCAAGACTGCGGGGAAAATTGCTGAACTGAAACTTGCGGCCCGCCAGGGTTTTATGGACTTCGCGTGCCGGGGCACTCCACCGCCAGTTGAGCTTGCCGGTCGAAACGTCAAAACAACTGAACAGCCCCAGCTTCTCATCGCATGAGCCGATGAAGAGGCGGCCATCGGCTATGACCGGCGTGGAGCAGGCCATCGATCCGAGCCGCGCCGTCCACAAAACGTGCTTGGTGGTGTCCTGACGAATGCCGCCGCCTTGGGTATCCTTCACGCCGGGCACGAACGATTCCGGCAGATCGCGTTCCGTCGAAACCAGATTTTTCCCCGCCGTCCCTCCCCATTGCGGCCAATCGCCGCCGAAGGCCGTCGGGACCATCGCTAGACACAACCCCATCAGACCCCAGAAGCTACCGTATCGCATAGGTCACCTAAGGTTAAATTCCGCCGCGTCCACTCCGGTCCACGACGTGCCGGACTGCATTACCGAACTTGCAATGAGTATGAGCGTGCGAGGGGGAGAAGTCAATATAAATGAAACGCAAAAGGGGCGGAAATCCCGCTGGAAATCCGCCCCTCTTGAACGACAATTGCCGTGTGCAGGTCGATGTGCTACTTGGCTTTTGCCTTGGCTTTAATCGCCGCATGGGCCGCCGCCAAACGGGCGATGGGCACGCGATAGGGTGAGCAACTGACGTAGTTCAGGCCCGTTTTGAAGCAGAAGTCGACCGAGGCTGGGTCGCCACCCTGTTCGCCGCAGATGCCGACCTTCAGGTCGTGCTTGGCATGCCGGCCCTTCTCCACGGCCATCTTAATCAATTGCCCCACGCCGGCTTGGTCGATGGTCTGGAACGGATCGGCCTCCAAGATGTTCTCCTGGATATAGTGCGGCAGGAATCCGCCGATATCGTCGCGGCTGAAGCCGAACGTCATCTGCGTCAGGTCGTTCGTGCCGAAGGAGAAGAACTGCGAAGACTTCGCCATCTGCTCGGCCAACAGGCAGGCGCGGGGAATCTCGATCATCGTGCCGTAGAGATACTTCACGTCGACGCCGGTGCGATGCTTCACTTCGGCATGAACGCGATCGACCAGCACCTTGGTGACGTCGATTTCGCGGACGTCGCTGGTCACCGGGACCATGATCTCGGGGTGAGCGTGCTTGCCTTCCCCGTTCAGTTCCGCGGCCGCCTCGAAGATGGCGCGGACCTGCATCTCCGTCACTTCTGGATAGGTAATGCCAAGCCGGATGCCGCGATGGCCCATCATGGGATTGACCTCATGCAGCGCGTCGCCGCGCTTCTTGACATCGGCCGGCTTGATCTTGAGGGCCGCTGCCAATTGGGCCACGGCGTCCTTATCCTGCGGCACAAACTCGTGCAGCGGCGGGTCGAGCAAGCGGATGGTAACGGGCAGGCCGTCCATCGCTTCCATCGTTTCCTTGATGCTCTTCTTGACGAACGGATAAAGCTCATCGATTGCCGCCTTCCGCTCCTCCGACGTGTTGCTGAGGATCATCTTCCGCAACGCGAAGAGCGGCTCGTCGGCACCCTTGCCGTAGAACATGTGTTCCGTGCGGAAGAGGCCGATGCCCTCGGCACCATACATGCGAGCAACCCGAGCATCCTCGGGCGTGTCGGCATTGGTTCGGACGCCCATCGTCTTGTACTTATCGACGATCTTTAGGAATTCTTGGAAGCGCGGGTTCTCGGTGGCGTCGATCATCGCCAGCGCGCCTACATAAACGTGGCCCTTCGTGCCGTTGAGCGTAATCAAATCGCCCTGCTTGAGCTTGACCTTTCCCATCGTGGCGGTCTTCGTGCTCATGTTGATCTTCAACTCGCCGGCACCGACGATGCAGCACTTGCCCCAACCGCGCGCCACGAGGGCCGCGTGGCTGGTCATGCCGCCGCGGGCGGTAAGAATGCCTTCTGCGGCACGCATGCCTTCCACGTCTTCGGGGTTCGTCTCTTCGCGGACGAGAATCACTTTCTCGCCCTTGGCAGCCCATTCCACGGCGGCGGCTGAGGTGAAGACGATCTTGCCGAAGGCACCGCCCGGCCCGGCGGGCAGGCCGGAAAGGATCGTCGCGGAAGGCTCGACGCTAGGGTCGATGATCGGGTGCAGCAGCTCGTCCAATTGGGACGGCTCGACGCGCATCACGGCGGTCACTTCATCGATCAGCTGCTCTTGGAGCATGTCCATTGCCATGTTTAGCGCGGCCGTGCCGGTCCGCTTGCCGTTGCGGCATTGCAACATATAGAGCTTCTGATCTTGGATCGTGAACTCGATATCCTGCATATCCTTGTAGTGCTGCTCGAGCTTGGTGCGGATATCGTACAGTTCCTTGTAGAGCCCGGGCATCTCCGTTTCAAGCGATGCAAGATGCAAGTTCTGCGCGTTTTTGGTCGCTTCGTTGATTGGGCTGGGGGTGCGGATGCCGGCGACGACGTCCTCGCCCTGGGCATTGACGAGCCACTCGCCGTAGAAGTTGTTCTCGCCGGTGGCCGGGTTGCGGCTGAAGGCGACGCCGGTGGCCGAGTTGTCGCCCATGTTGCCGAAGACCATGCTCTGCACGTTGCAGGCGGTGCCCCATTCTTCCGGAATACCTTCGATGCGACGATAGGAAATCGCCCGGCGGCCCTGCCAACTCTTGAACACGGCACCGATGGCACCCCAAAGCTGCTCGTGCGGATCGTCTGGGAAGGGACGGCCTAGAACCACCAATATCTTGGCCTTGAAATCTTCGCAGAGCTTTTCGAGCTCCTTGGCCGTCATGTCGGTATCGAGCTTGTACTTTCGCTTCTTCTTCAAGGTGGCCATGATGCCTTCAAGTTGATGGCGGATGCCGTGGCCCTCGGCCGGTTCGACGTCCTCGGCCTTCTCCATCACCACGTCGCTATACATCATGATGAGCCGGCGATAGGCATCCCACACGAAGCGTGGGTTTCCCGACTTGGCTACTAGGCCGGGGATCGTCGCCGGACAGAGGCCGACGTTCAAAACGGTTTCCATCATGCCGGGCATGGAACTGCGAGCACCGCTGCGAGCGGACATCAAGAGGGGGTTTTCCGGATCGCCGAACTTCGTGCCCATCGCCTCTTCCGTCTTGTGCATTGCTTTGGCGACTTCGTCCTTGAGCGAATCGGGGAACTTCTTGCCACTCTTCAGGTAGTCGATGCAGGACTCAGTGTTGATGGTGAAACCGGCCGGGACGGGGAGGCCCAACTTGCACATTTCCGCCAGGTTGGCCCCTTTGCCGCCGAGGTTGTTCTTCATTGTGGCATCGCCGTCCGCCCCCCAGGGGCCGAAGCTATAAACGTACTTTTTTGACATCTTCACTTTCCTTGCTGAATTGCCGAACCGAATTGCCTGATTGGGACGTACCCGGATTTGTGGAAAGCCTACCAGTCTAGCGGCGACGTTCCGTTCCGTCAAGAATGGCGACCGCTACCAAAGAGGGGTTTGCAGTTTTACCGTTGTACCGTTGTACCGTTGTGCCGTAAGTACCTGCCCAAGGAGAATTCCGTGATTTGGCCGCAAACGCCGTCACTAAACGCCGTCACTTGGCGACCGGGTCGCTGCCCGTCCCGCCGACGATGCGTCGATGGTGCCCGGCAGGGGGGAGTCATTGGCCGAAAGAATGCCGCCAACCTCCTCGTTGAGAAAGTCGGTTGGGAAAGAACGCCTGGTTTTGATCCGTAAAACCCGGTCGCCACGGTAATATACCACCCGCATGGTGGGTTTACGTCCAGAAATTTTTCTGTCGGCAAGGTTTTCATGTCAGGAACCGCGTCGCAGCGGCCTACAGGCCGGTAAAGCGGCTGGCTACGACTGATTTTGGGCCGCTGCGGCCCACTTTCCACCGATCAGGTTTATACCATGAACTGTAATTTGTTGCACTTCCGACGATCTTCCCTCATCGCCGTACTCCTGAGCGCGGGCGTGGCTCTTGCGGCCCGCTCGGCATCGGCGGTCATCACCGTCGCCCCGGCCTACGCAGGTTCATATACGGCCAGCACTATTGCGGGTGTTCCGGGGGTTACCAGCCCCTACGGCGGCATTACCTTCGTGCCGGGAAGTCCCAATCAATTGCTGATCGGCGGGGCAGCCAATGGCGCCGGAGGAGAGATTGACTCGATCATCGTTACTCGCGGCGTTGGCGGACACATCACTGGCTTCGCCGGTAGTGCCACGCTCTATGCTACCGCGCCGAACATAGACGGCGGGCTTGCATTTGGTCCTGGCGGAGTGCTCTTTTACACTGCCTACCCAACGAACCAGTTGGGCGAAATCAAGCCCGGCAGTGTTTCCCCCGACAAAATCGTCAGTCTTAGCCCCCTTGGGATCGGTTCCTCAGTCGGAACTTTGCAGTTCGATCCGAGCGGAAATTTGAAGATTGCCTCCTACGGTACTGGCACATGGTACTCCGCCGGTCTCACTCCCGATGGTTTGGGCACGTTTGATGTCACGGGCGTTGCAAACGTGCCGACGGCCAATACATTTGGCGGGCCGGAAGGCATTGCCTACGTACCAACGGGGTCGCCCTTGTTCCCAACGCCTTCCGTCCTGGTATCCCGATATGGGGCCGGCGACGTTCAGGCGTACACACTGGACGCCTTCGGTAACCCAGTCGCATCGACTGGGCAATCCTTCATCTCGGGGCTTGGCGGCGCGGAAGGCGCGACCATCGATCCCGTAACGGGCGACTTCCTCTTTTCGACCTTCGGTGGCGGCAATCAACTCGTGGTCGTGGGAGGCTTTGCTCCGCCTTCGTCGGTTCCCGAGCCTTCCATGCTTGTGATTTTTGGCTTCGGCCTCGGCCTAGCGGGCCTATGGAATCTCCGCCGCTGCCGCAAGTAGAGCTTGCAGTTCCATGTCCGATCCCGGCCAGCGTGCCGAAACTGTAATGACCGACGAGCAACTGGCCGAGGCTAGGCTCTACGGTCGCTATTCGCTTGCTTGTACGCTGGCCGACAAGGCCATCGATTTGCTCTTCATGGCATTTGCGGCAGTGGTGCTCGCCCAGCCGCTCGATCGCTGGCTGCAACTACACTCGGCCCTGTTGGCCGGCAATAGGTCGTTGCGACTCGTCGTCTTTTTTGTCCTCACAACGTTCATCCATATGGCGGTGTCGGTGCCGCTTTCGTTCTATTCCGGCTACACGTTGGAGCATCGATTTCATCTCAGCACGCTCTCGCCGTCGGGCTGGGTGCGGCGATACTTCAAGCAAAACGGGCTCGCCATTGGCCTCGGTAGTCTCTTGATCCTCGGCCTCTTCTGGCTGATTTGGACCACCGGCAGTTGGTGGTGGTTGACGGCTGCGGCAGCTTTCTTTTGCGCGACGATCATCTTGGGGCGGATATTTCCAGTCCTCATCCTGCCGCTGTTCTATACCATCGAACGCCTCGACGCGCCCGAACTGGCCGAACGCATGGCCGCACTGGCCGCAGGCACCGGCCTGACGATTGAAGGCGTATACCGCCTCGATCTCAGCGAAGAAACGGTGAAGGCCAATGCCATGCTTGCCGGGCTGGGCCGCACGCGACGGGTGCTGCTCAGCGATACGCTGCTCAATAACTTTACGCCCGAGGAAATCTCGGTCGTTTTCGCCCACGAGATCGGACATCACATCTTCCGCCACGTTCGCAAAATGATCGTACTGGGGCTGGTAATTAGCGTGACCGGCTTTTGGATTTGCGACCGATTCTTGATGAGCGGGCTAATCCATTCCGGCGGGCCGCTGGACTATGCAACCCTACCGGTCTGGACGGAACCTTGGATCATGCTTATCCTAACGTTGTTCAATATGGCATTGGAACCGGTGATGAACGGCATTAGTCGGCATCACGAGCGGCAGTGCGACCGCTATGCACTGCAACGGACGCAGCAGCCGGCAGCCTACATTTCGGCATTTAGCAAGCTGGCGCGACAGAACAAGGACGACCCTTGCCCGCATTGGCTTGAGGTTTGGTGGTTGCACGACCACCCACCAATTTCCCAACGGCTGGCGATGGGTAGGGCGGTGCCCGACGACACCAGCCTACCTGGGCTTCCCGGATCGTAATTCATGGACACGCGCAAGGATCCTTCGAGCGATACCAAGCTGGTTGCCCGGCATGCGATTGCCACGTTCAACAGTCCGCCCAGCGTATGGCAGTTTGCTTGCGAGCGGGAAGGGCTTTCGATCGACATTGGCGGCTGTGCAAACCGTCCCACGGAGGGTGTAACGTCCTATTCGACAATCGGCCTTTGCGAACATGGGGTCGCACTGACTTCCGACGCGGCAACGCGACTTGAGTTGGTCGCCGTTTGTGCTGCCGACAGGACGTTGTTTCCGAACATTCTGGCTGCCGCAGCCTTGGGGCTGATCCGCCAGAAGCGGTCGGTTCAGCCGGGCGACGCCATTCGCGACCTGATAACGGAGTTCTACCCCCGTGCGACCGTTTCGCATTTGTATCTGACGCGGCCATTCCTGTGGGGCGACCGGCTCGACGTACTGGAATGCGAAACGAAGAAAGTGGGGTGGCTCTTGGCCGTGCCGGTCAACGGCGGCGAGTTGTCGTTCCTGGCCAAGCAGGGCGACGACGGCCTGGAGCGGCTCTTCCGCGAGCGGCGCATCGACATGTACAACCTGGGTCGGGCCGTGTGGGCCGAGTGAGCGGCCGCGTACTTTTCTGTCGGCTGCCCATGAAACGTTCGAGGGCCTCTTCCCGATAGTGGCTTACCGTCCGCCGCTGGGGTCGATATCTTGCAATTGCGTCGGCTGTCCATCGTTGCGATTTCCCAGCGACATATGAATAGTAGGGCTGATATCGAACGCCAATTTTTTCACGGAGCCATCGCAAAATGCCATGTGAAAGCCTGCCGGGTGAGCCGAGCCAAAAGCCTGAAAGTGGATCTTGGGGATATCGTCGGGCGTGTCCTGTCTTGGCGGAAGGGGATTCTTACCGTCGAGTGATGTCCAACGCGAGATATCGGAATCGTGGCCGCCGAATTGGGTCTCGTTATCTCCATTCGACAAGCCATTGAGGTAATTTTTAACTTCGATGAACTTTTCGCCCAACAAGTAGGTAAAACTGGCACCGTCTTTTATCGATGCCGTGGTCAATGAGGTCAGAGGAGCATCGACACCCGTCGGCCCCACGCCATTGTTGAAGGCGGCCACCTTCTGCTGTTGAATTGCAAGCAGAGCGTCGGTCGGCAAATTTTTCGGGTCTGGGCCACAGTCGCGGGTGCCGCAGTTCGAGTCCCACAAATTGATATTGGACGGCTCCGATTTGATGTCGCCGCCGTTCGATGCGTAGTCGCTGCGACCCACCGCAGTGACGGTGGAGGGATCGAAGTTGGTTTTTCTCCTGCTTTTGTTCGCGGTACTCCAAGTAAAGGTTCTTAGGCTCCGACGCGAAGGGCAAAGTGTAGCAGCAAGCGGTATGGCCACCATCGAGTTGTTTTTGGCAATCTTTTGAGGGTCCGTAAGCTTTTGAGGGTCCGGAAGCAAACTTGCATTCTTGCTCACGTCGTGTAGATCAACTTGATCGATGTAGGGAAGGATGTTGTATATCCATCCGCCGGGCTGGCGCATTCCAACGCCTCGATCCGGGTCGCCGACCCATCCCAATCCCCAACCGCCACCGGCAAGAACCCCGTGCGTCGCTTCGTGAGCGATGTAGGCCGCAGCAAGTTGCTTTGCATTGTTCATGCACTGCGTTCGGCGGGCCGACTCGCGCGCGGCGTTGACCGCAGGCATCGTCAACGCAACGAGGACGCCGATTATGGCGATAACAATAAGCAGTTCCACGAGCGTAAAAGCGGACGCAGTTTGGTTGCGGTTGAATCGTACACAACGTCGGATCGAGTACATGTGACCAGTTCCTTGATTTCGCATCTGCTCGCCCTTGAGCCCCACCACGCCTTCATCATACACGATTTACCGCCATGAATATAGCAATTTTGAGGTGGGCAGGATCGGTTTTCTCGATCCGATGAAAAAACTGCTCTTGTCCGCACTCGCATGTTTTGGCATGATTCGGCGAATCGTTCGTGCAACTGTCGAAAAGGCGGAAAAATAGGGGAGAGGCACTTCTAGTTCGGCTAAAATTGCTCCCGAATAGGCTGCCCAAAACGCCAAAATGGAACACTACCAGGCATCCCACGAGCGGGCTAATCACTACCACAGCTCATCAAAATCGAGGAAGGGCTCTCCGATGTTCGGCTTGTTTCGTCTGGCATTTATGCTGTTGATCGGCTTTATCGGCATCGGTTGGTATCTAGGGTGGTTCAGTCTCACCCAAACGAGCCAAGACCCGCAAACCAATAAGGTGAACCTCAACGTCTCGCTCGATCGAAACAAAATCAAGGCCGACATCGCCAGGGCCGAGCAGAATCTTGCCAAACGCCTCCAGGAGACGCAGCAGGCCGTCGGCCAGCCCAATGGCCAGCAGGGCTCGGGACAGCAGCCTATGCAAGGGCAGTGGCCGGTTACGATTCAGAACCCAGGGCAGGCACCTAACCAGGGCGGGGGGCCAGCCCTCTCGTTTGGGCCAGTTTCGGTGCAAACTCCTAGTCTACCCCAGGCCCAGAACTATTCCTTCGGCCCAGTGAATGTCCAAACCCCACCCCCTGCGGCAGGGCAACCACAGCAAATTCAGATGCAAGGGCAAGGCTACCAGTTTTCCATGCCGGTCGGGCAGCCTGGGGCGCGGTAAGTACCGCAGTGAGAATTGTGGTGCAGGCGTCTCGCCTGCAATTATCCGGGCAGGCGGGACGCCTGGACCACAAAATCTGGGCTTTTCTGCACTCTTGGCCGACACCGGACGGCTTGCGCCGTGCCGCTTCGATGGCATCGGCCGGCTGGCTGTTGGGGTTCCACCTTTATAGGCGGCGAAATTGTGCTACCAGCCGGCTAAAGCCGGGAATCCAATGGGCTTTGCCGTTCTTCTGCGCTTTCGCCGTGGCCGGTTGACCGGCTTGGGCTTGGGAGGTTAAAGTAGAGTGCGGCTCCCCAGGAGCCAAGTATACGTACTCTGCTTACTCACTGCCGACCCCATAGCACTGCCGCATGTTCGCCAAACGGGTGATACCTTGTCTTGATGTCAACCGTGGCCGGGTGGTCAAGGGGACGAATTTTCTCAACCTCCGCGACGCTGGTGATCCGGTTCAAGTTGCCTCGCGCTACGAACAAGAAGGGGCCGATGAACTCGTCTTCTTGGACATCACGGCCACGCACGAAGGCCGCGAGATCATGCTCGATGTGGTGCGGCGAACGGCCGAAGTGATCTTCATGCCGCTGACCGTGGGCGGCGGCATTCGCACCATCGACGACGTCCGCGCCTTGCTCAACGCGGGGGCCGACAAGGTCTCGATCAATTCAACCGCCTGCCGCCACCCCGAATTCATCGAGCAGGCCGCCCGTCGCTTTGGCAGCCAGTGCATCGTGGTCAACATCGACCCCAAGCGGGTCGTCAGGGAGGGCCGCGAGATTTGGGAAGTCCACATCAACGGCGGTCGCGTTGGCACCGGTATGGAGGCCGTGGCCTGGGCGCGCGAGGTCGAGCGGCTGGGGGCAGGCGAAATTGTGCTGACCTCGATGGATGCAGACGGCACCAAGAACGGCTATGATATTGAGATTACCGCAGCCGTCGCGCGCGAGGTCAACGTGCCGGTAGTGGCCAGTGGCGGCGCGGGGTCGCCCGAGCATCTGGCCGACGCCATCCTGCTCGGCGGGGCCGAGGCGGCCTTGGCGGCCAGCATTTTTCACTTTGGCGAATATACGATCCGACAGACCAAACGGGTGATGCGCGATCGCGGCATCACCGTGCGGCTCTGATGGCAATACCTACGAATCATCGCAAATAGTTCCATGACAACAGCGCAACTTACCGACGATGCACCACCGGAACCGCTGGGCCGCTTCAAGCACGTTCAAGTCGATCTGGAAATCGACAAGCTTTACCGCGCTCTGGTCAAGACCGAAGGGAGCGACTTGCATCTAAAGGTCGGCTCGCCGCCGATGATCCGCGTTTCCGGAGGGCTTCGTCCGCTCAACCGCGGGCCGGTCGACGACGATGAAATGTCCCGCTTGATCATGCCCATGTTCCAGCACGACGCCCATCGCATGGCGATCTTCGAGGAAGACGGCGGCGTCGACTTCGCCTATTCGATGATGGTTGACGACAAGCGGTGGCGGTTCCGCGTCAACATCCTGCAACAGATGGGCAGCCTGGGACTCGTTGCCCGTCGCGTCAACAACTTCATCCCCGATTTCAAGTCGCTCTACTTGCCCGACGGCTTGGAGGAATTTTGCAAGTTCGACCAGGGGATGATTCTTCTGGCCGGCGTGACCGGTTCCGGCAAGAGTACGACGATTGCATCGATGCTCGATTGGGTCAATCACAACTATCGCAAGCACATCCTTACGCTTGAGGATCCGATTGAATTCACATTTACGGAAGACAAATGCCTAATCAACCAGCGCGAGATGGGCAACGACGTTAAGAATTTCGAGATTGGCATGAAGCACGCGGTTCGGCAAGACCCGGACATTATCCTGGTCGGAGAAATGCGCGATCGCGAGACGTTCGAGACGGCCATTCAGGCCGCCGAGACGGGCCACTTGGTGTTCGGCACGATCCACGCATCGAGCGCGGCGAGCACCATTGGCCGCATCCTCGACCTGTTTCCCGAAGGCCAGCGCGGCGCGATTCGCAGCGCGATGGCCTTCAACATGAAAGCTATCCTGGCGCAGAAACTGCTGCCTTCGATCAAGCCGGGCGTGCGGCGCGTGCCGACGGTCGAGATCATGACCTTCAACCCCATCGTGCGAAAGCTGATCCTGGAGAGCCAGGATGAAAAACTGGTGGATGCCATTCGCATCGGCAAGACGGAAGGGATGCAGGACTTCACCATGAGCTTGAAGAGCCTGATCGATGCCGAGTTGATCGACCGGCCGACGGCCTTTGAAGTGGCGCCCAACCCGGAGGCGTTGAAGATGGCCCTTAAAGGAATTGAAGTCCGCGATCCTGGGATTTTGTAATCGAGACGACAGCTATGAAATTTGTCCGTGCGATTTTGATCGTCCTTCTAGCCGCCGTCGTTCTGGCGGCCGGTGCCGAGACCTTGCGCGCCGACGTGGCCCACGAGGCCAAGTATTTATGGAACGGGAGTTGGCGCGGCAACGGCTTCTATCTGAGCTGGCTCAAGATCGTCTTTTCGTGGCT
>JANXOJ010000127.1 GCA_025353625.1 Planctomycetota bacterium
GCAGTTGGAAACGGCCGTAGGGTTTGGACTCGGGTCGATTTTGAGCACGATCGACCTCTAAACTCACGATAAATCCTTCTGGGCAATAAGTGGGATAATAAGCACTACGGACAAGGCGAAGACCAGTCCGCCGCCACCTCCCGCTAAGGCCCCGTAAACGACCCCCGTGGTTGCCGACGCTCGATCTAGGTAAACCAACTGGGCGATGACGCCGAATTCCATCGCTAATAAAATGTGCCTCGGTACGAGGCGAAGGGACTTCCATGACTTGCCGCTAAGGAACCACGACATTACGGCACCTGCCGTGAAGCCCAGTGCCGCGCCAATGAATCCCACCGCCATGACGGCGATTAACGCACCTTGGACGATGCCAGTTAGGGTGCCGGTCGTGCCGTTCGCGATCTTCTGGAACCTGGGGGCGACGAATGGCATTTCTGTTCGGGCATGCCGCACGCTAAAAGAAGCCTGCAAGACGCCGAGTGCGCCGCCACAGAAGCACACCGCCCACCTTGCCCAAGGCACGACGGCAACTGCCGATCCGACAACCGCACCAAACATCGCGGCGTTCAAAAAATAGGAGGAAATAACCGTTCCAAAGCCGCCGCCAATTGCCGATTCCGGGGCTTTCGGTGAATTCCGCTCAACGACTCCGTCATCCTTGCGTACGTTCTGAAATATGAAATTCGGTATGTCGGCCCACTCGTTGTCCAACTGATCTGGAAAGTCTTCCTGGAACCAGGCGGCAAAATCATCGACCAGTTGGCGGTTTGGGTCGGTGCGACGGAATTCCACCTCCGTCAGGGGCACGACTTCTTCCTTGTCGGCGGATTGGATCGTGCAAAAAATGCCCACAGTCTCGTTCCAAGCAAAATCACGATCCAGTGCAATTACCTTGACCGTGCGGCGCATCGACCGATTAAAAAACTTTTCCGGCGGGCAATCGTGAGCCTCCCCCGGAAGCGACATTCGCTCGGCCAGATGGTCGTAGTACGCTTCCAAAGAATCTTCGTCCACAGCCGGCAGAAAGTCATCGCTGGTCAACCCGAACACCATCCGTAACCGGTCAAATTGATCCGATGTGCTGAGCGGACGGGGTGCGATCCGAGTCGGTTGCTCCATTGTGAGCGGTCCCCCGATGTCGGGTTCGAGATCGCCTTCGCTCAGGTAGTATTCCTCCAATACTTCCCTGTCGATTGCGCACCGCTTTTTGTAGATCGGATGCACGTTCGCCAATGTTTCCCGGCTCCAATGGACGCTGTAAATTTTGTGTTTACGGACTTGGTCGATCGTCCCAGCCCATCCGCCCAAGGGCATGTCGGGATAACCTTCGTCCTTGATTCCGTGCCGCACCCGGACGCGATCCCCGACGTTGAACCTCGCAGAACTTGGAGACACGCGCTTCCGATTTGCTTTCTGCTTCGACATTGCCTTCACCCTCCGTGATTGAGTGGAACAATGGTCAGATTATCTTAAAATCGCATCAAAATCAATCGCAGTGCGGCAAGCCCAGCCAACGTCAACGCCAGGATATCGAACGGTCGCTGTGGGAGTTTTCGTAGGAGCCATACGCCAAGGATCGAGCCGATGGGCACGAAGCAGGCTGCGATCAGGCCGAAGCCGAGTGTGTCGGCGGTGAGCATGCCCAGCCAAGACATCACCGGCACCTTGCTCAGATTCACGACGAAGAAGAACCAGGCCATCGTGCCGATGAGGTCTTGCTTTTGCATTCCGCGACTGATGAGATAGATCGTCATCACCGGCCCGGCGGCGTTGCCGACCATCGTGCCGAAACCGGCGACGAGGCCCATCACCGCCGAGAAGAGCCAATGGTGCGGGAACGCTTGCCAGCGAAACGTCTGTCGGCAAACCTCCAGCACGAGGAAACTCAGCACCAGCCAGCCCAAGATCGGGCCGAGTTGCTTGCCGGTTGTGTAATGCAGCAGGATCGTGCCGATGGCCATGCCGGCGGCCACGAACGGTACCAGGCTCACGACCTTTGGCCAATTGGCGTGGCGGCGGAACCAGAAGACGGCGATGATGTCGCCCACGATGATCGCCGGCATGATCGCTCCCACCGACGCCTTGGTGTCGCCGGGGAAGGCGTTGGCCATCAGCAGGATTGCAAGGATGGAAACGCCCGGCAGCCCGGTTTTGGCCATGCCCATCAAAATCGCAGCGAGGCCGGCCAGGAGGTAGGCGGAGCGGGTGTGGTGCATGCCATTCGGCTAAGAGTAAATTCGTGCCCTCATCCCCGGCCCCTCTCCGATATACGTGAGAAGGGAGAGATCACAGTTCTTCGTACTTGACCGTGAACAACTTATCGGCGTTGCGGATGTCGCCCGTTTCAAGTCCGAGGCGAAACCACTTGACGCGCTGCTCTGATTTCCCGTGCGTAAACTTCTCGGGCACGACGTAGCCCTGGCCTTGTTGTTGCAGTTTGTCGTCGCCGATGGCGGTAGCGGCGACAATCGCCTTCTCTTCGTCGCCCGGTTCGAGGATTTTCATTTTCTCGTTGGCAAAGTGAGCCCAAACGCCGGCAAGGTAATCGGCTTGAAGTTCGAGCCGTACGGAAAGTTGGTTCAGCGTGTCGCGGGGCAGCTTGGCATGTTTTGATTCGGGACTAATGCCAAGGATATTCTGCACGTGGTGACCGATTTCATGCGCGATCACATAGGCAT
>JANXOJ010000147.1 GCA_025353625.1 Planctomycetota bacterium
CTCACCTGTGGTGGCAAAATCCGTAGCAGGCGCAGACCGCTGGCCTTGGAGCCCGTTGACCGGCTACCAGAAACTGGCGTCGAGGGAATCGCCATAGGCGTCGCCACCCGCAAGCGGGTACCCGACTTCCCAAGGCACGTCGCCGGAGGGCAGATCATGTTCCCAATCCGAATCCGGAACAGAGGCCAAGTCTGACCACCCGTCGCCTTCGTCGTCCGGGACGTAGACCAGGCCGTCTTCCTCTGGCGGCGGCCGCGGCAAGGGATCTCGCCATAGACCACAGTGCTTCAGTATCTTCTCGATCACATCTCCTTGCGGAGGCTCGATAAACGCGACCACCTTCATCTAAGCCGGTCGGGCGCGTCGAGACAGAAAAAAGCCTTGTATTAGGTGGACTCTAGGTTTCTGGGGGGGGCAGATCGAACGGTTGGAATCGCTGGCATGGTCGGCGGCACAACGGTTGGCGGACTGATATCAGCGTGCGTCGCAGCCCGAATGGCACATGGTTTGATTCGCGCACGACCTACGCGAATGCGGTTTTGCCGCACGCGCTGTTTATCGCGGCAAAGTGTTAGCCAAAGGAGGGTTTTCTTGACATTGCGCGGATTTCGTTCGGGTTTCTTGACGATAAAACGACATCCGAGGGGTTCTTTTGGCCTGTCGGAAATGAGGGTTGGCACCCTCGTGGGGAGGAAAAAGCTCCCTCGGACCAACAACCCGTAGAAGTTGTTACAATGGCGGAAGCCGCGCGGACCGCGTATGATCTGCTTGGCGACGAGATTTACTTGGCAATGTTCCAGCGGGCCTACGACGGGTTTCATGGCCGAAACAGCCTGAACCAACCGCTCGCGGATGTGCAGTCGGGGGCCTGTTGCGACGGGCTGCATGCACTTGGCGTGAACCGCAACCAAGGGGCTGAATCGACGTTCGCCTACCGATCGACGCAAGGGTCCAGCGCGGAATTACTGCATTTGCCGTGCAACAATCACTCAATCCATGCAAATGCGGCGACACAACTTTAATTGACTGAAAGCAGGTTCCGACGATCTTGGCAGCAGAACCGAAAGAGAAAACGATCATTTCCGAGAGTCCAATCCTTCTCGGAACAACCGCCGGGCTAAAGTTCGCTACCGGAGATGAGTTTCACCACGCCCTTCGCCGCCGCATCGATCAATATTTTGCGGATACCGGCCAATTGCGCCGCGACTGCCCGCGAATGTATTTGAAAACGGCGATCGTTCTTTGCTGGCTGGCATCATCGTATCTGCTGTTGCTGTTTTGTGCGGGAACGTGGTGGTTGGCCATACCGTTGACCGTTTCGCTTGGCCTCGCGATGGCGGCCGTCGGATTCAATATCCAACATGATGGCGGACATCAGGCATACTCGGCGCACCCTTGGACGAACGGGTTGATGGCGCGGACGCTCGATTTGCTGGGAGGCAGTTCCTACTTCTGGGCCAGAAAGCACAACGCCTTGCACCACGGCTCCGCCAACGTCACCGGCCACGACGACGACATCGATATCGGCATTTTCGGACGGCTCTCGCCGCACCAGCCGCGATTAGGCTTCCACCGCTTCCAACACTATTATCTCTGGGCGCTCTATGGCTTCCTGCCGCTAAAGTGGCAGCTATACGACGACTTTCACGCCTGGGTCGCCGGCCGGGTTGGTGGCCGCCCATTCGCGCGGCCCAAGGGATGGGATCTGGCGATGTTCCTTGGCGGCAAAGCGGCCTTCTTCACCTTGGCACTCTTCGTGCCGATGCTCATGCACCCCGTATGGGCCGTGCTGCTGCTTTATGTTACCGCATCCTTCGTGCAGGGCACTGCACTGAGTATTGTCTTTCAGTTGGCCCATTGCGTCGAAGAGGCTTCGTTCCCCATGCCCGAAGAG
Organism: Planctomycetota bacterium; assembly: GCA_025353625.1. Classification (GTDB taxonomy): domain Bacteria; phylum Planctomycetota; class Planctomycetia; order Pirellulales; family Thermoguttaceae; genus JANXQG01. The sequence continues at coordinate 1,895 of JANXOJ010000147.1, forward strand.
GAGACGGGCCGCATGGAGACCGGCTGGGCCGTCCATCAGATCGAAACCACCGTCGATTTCGCTCGTGAAAATCCGCTGCTTTCGTGGTTCATCGGTGGCCTGAATTACCAGATTGCCTGCGTGTGCCCGTCCTCCTGATACCAGCGCGACCACTTGCCGAAATCGTGTCGCCCGATCGAGGTGTTCAACAAGGTGTGGAGCTTGATGTTCTCGGCAATGGGCCGCTTCGCTTCGGGAAGCGTCTCCACCAACTGCCGGTTCACATGAACCTTCGATCCGGTCACACCGACCTTTGCCTTTTGCGCGATGGAAATCTTGATGGAATCGTAAGTGGGATCGGTGCCGCTTTGCGTGAAAAGCAAACTGGTAATGGGAGGTGAATCGGCTGCACGGCAGGCTTGCGCGAGCGCGGCACCGAGCAGGAGGGGGATGACGAATGGCTTCATGGTTGGAATGCCGGGTAAAGTCTCGCGCGGTAGTTTCTTGGCGGCACCTGGAACGGAGCAACGAAGCGGTTATTGGGTTTCTTTTGTGCTTCCGTGGCAGGCCGGTTGGGAGGGAGGCGAGCGGTGCGAACAGTATATCATTGTCCTCGGCCCCTGTTCACGGACGCGCCCGTGTGCCAGGTTTTCAAGCGAGGTGCCGTCCAAACGAGGGGTTGCCATGTTTGCGATTTGTTAGGCACGCCGACCACTGCTTGTCCAAGCGTTCAAAAAGGTCTACGATCACAGTTGGGTGGAAATCTTCTGACATGAAAGGTGACATAAAATGACATCCGTAGCCGAAAATCTGCATTCCAAAAGTCCCACGGGTCGGTCTCCGGCCTCGATCAGTGCGTTTGGCAAGGCCCGCGCCACAGTTTCCGACGCGCCGTTGAGTGCGGACGAATTGCGAAAGATCGACGCCTTCTGGCAGGCAAGCAACTATCTTGCACTGGGAATGACCTATCTCAAGGGGAATCCGCTTCTCAAGGAACCTCTTCGCCCGGAACACGTCAAAGATCGGCTGCTGGGCCATTGGGGCGCGAGTCCCGGCCTGGCATTTGCCTACATCCATTTGAGCCGCGCGATCAAGGCACACGATCTGGATGTAGTATTCATGGCCGGTCCCGGTCACGGTGCTCCGGGCGTGCTCGGTCCCTGCTATCTGGAAGGCTCCTACTCGGAGGTCTATCCCGATTGCAGCGAGGACGAAGAGGGCATGCTGCGATTCTTCAAACAGTTCTCCTTCCCCGGTGGGATCGGCAGCCATTGCACACCGGAAACGCCGGGCAGCATCCACGAGGGAGGCGAACTCGGCTACGTGCTTTCCCACGCCTGCGGTGCCGCGTTCGATAATCCGGAGTTGATCGTCGCCGCGGTGGTTGGCGACGGCGAGTCGGAAACCGGCCCTCTGGCAACGAGTTGGCAAATCAACAAGTTTCTCAATCCGATTCGCGACGGCGCGGTCTTGCCGATCCTGCACCTCAACGGCTATAAGATCAATAACCCCACGATCTGGGCTCGCGTGCCGCACGACGAGATTGAATCGTTCTTTCGCGGCACGGGCTGGAAGCCCTACTTCGTCGAAGGGTCCGAGCCCGAGTCGATGCACCAGGCGATGGCCGGCACGATCGACGCTTGCATCGCCGACATCCGGGCTGCCCAGGAAAAGGCCCGCACCAGCGGCACGGCCTTCCGCCCACAATGGCCGATGATCGTCCTGCGGACACCCAAGGGTTGGACCTGCCCTGGCGAGACAAGCGGCCACAAACTGGAAGGGAGTTGGAGGTCGCACCAGGTGCCGATGGCCGGCGTGAAATCGGATCCGGCCCGGCTCAAGCAGCTTGAAGACTGGATGCGCGGGTACGGTCCTGAAAAATTGTTCGACGAGGCGGGGCGGCTTCGGCCCGAATTGAAGGCGATCTCGCCGACCGGCCCGCGGCGAATCGGCTCGAACCCGCACGCCAACGGGGGCAACTTGAAGAAGGCCCTGCGCATGCCAGACTTCCGCAAGTACGGAATCAAGGTCGAAAAGCCGGGCACGCTCGAGGCCGAAAATTGCCGTCCCTTAGGAGAGTTTCTCCGCGACGTGATGAAGGCCAACATGCAGAATTTCCGCGTGTTCGGCCCGGATGAAAACACGTCGAACAAGCTCGGTGCCATCTACGAAGTCTCGAAGAAGCTCTGGCTGGATGAATATTTTCCCGAGGATGCCGACGGCGGAGAGCTTTCCGTGGACGGCCGCGTGGTGGAAATGCTCAGCGAGCATACGCTGGAAGGGATGCTGGAAGGATACTTGCTCTCCGGCCGGCACGGCTTCTTCAGCACCTATGAGGCGTTTGCCCACGTCATCGATTCGATGTTCAATCAGCACGCAAAGTGGCTTACGATCTGCAATCTTCTCTCCTGGCGGGCCCAAATTGCCTCGCTGAACCTGCTCATCACCAGCACCGTCTGGCGGCAGGACCACAACGGCTTCACGCACCAGGATCCGGGTTTCATCGACGTGGTCGTCAACAAGAGCGCCGCGGTCACGCGAATCTACCTGCCGCCCGACGTGAACTCGCTTCTTTCGGTCGCCGACCATTGTTTGCGGAGCGAGGGCTACATCAACGTCATCGTGTCCGACAAGCAGAACCACTTGCAGTATCTCGACATGGACTCCGCCATCATCCATTGCACCAAGGGCATCAGTATTTGGCCCAAGGCAAGTACGGACCAGGGGAGCGAGCCGGATGTGGTCGTGGCCTGCGCCGGCGATATCCCCACGAAAGAAGCCCTGGCGGCGACTGAAATGCTGCGACAGGAATTCCCCGATCTCAAGCTGCGGTTCATCAATGTGGTTGATTTGCTCCGCTTGCAACCGGACAGTGAACACCCGCACGGCCTTTCGGATCGCGACTTTGATAGCCTGTTCACGATCGATAAGCCGATCATTTTCGCGTTCCACGGCTATCCCTGGCTGATTCACCGTCTGGCGTATCGGCGGACGAACCACCGGAACTTGCACGTCCGCGGCTACAAGGAACGCGGCAACATCAACACGCCGTTGGAATTGGCGATTCAGAACCAGATCGACCGTTTTACGCTGGCGATGGACGTCATCGACCGCGTCCCCAAACTCAAAGTTGCCGGTGCCCACGCCAAGGAAAAGTTTCGCAATCGCCAAATCGAGTGTGTGAACTATTCGCACGAGCACGGCGTCGATTTGCCCGAGGCCGCTAACTGGAAATGGACGACTTGAGGCGAGGTGGGCTGCCTCAACCGCCGCGCGCTGCATCGCCATC
>JANXOJ010000251.1 GCA_025353625.1 Planctomycetota bacterium
CTGGGAAATGCGTTGCGCTTGGACTGGAAGGAGATTTTGCCGCCGGAAAAGTGTAGTTATATCCTGGGGAATCCACCGTTTGTGGGGAAGAAGGAATAGAATGAGGAACAAAAGTCGGATATGGGCCTCGTGTTCAAGAACATCGCGGGTGCCGGCACATTGGACTACGTAGCCTGTTGGTATTTGAAATCCGCTCAATACATTACGGGAACGCGAATTTCGGTTGCATTTGTATCGACGAACTCGATTACTCAAGGCGAACAGGTCGGAATTCTTTCAAGCAAAGTGTTCTCCCGTTGCGACCTTCATATCACTTTTGCGCATAGAACATTTGCCTGGGAAAGCGAGGCCAAGGGGAAAGCGCACGTTCATGTCGTGATTATCGGCTTTGCGTCCTACTTGCCCGAGCAGCGAACGATATTTGAGTATGAAAGCCCCACGGGCGAGCCGCAAGCCCGCGTTGTAGCGACCATCAATGGATACCTTGCCGATGCCTCGAATGTGCCGCTGCGCAAAGTGTCGCATCCCGTCAGCCCGGTGCCGGAGATTCATTACGGCAGTATGATGATCGATAAGGATCGCAAGGATGGCGATGAGGCAGGGCTGATCTTATCGTCGCGGCGTCGTACGGAGCTACTATCAGAATGTCCCGCGTTGAAGCCATACATTCGGCGAATTTACGGCGGCGACGAATTCCTCAACGGCACGAAGCGATGGTGTCTTTGGCTGGCCGATGCACCGCCAACCATCGTTCGTGAATGTCGATTGCTTAAAGAGCGCATCGACAAGATTCGCAAATTCCGATTAAGCAGCGATCGTGTGGCCACAAAGAAACTAGCTGCCGTTCCGCACCTGTTTGGGGAAATTCGCCAGCCCGCGACGCGATACCTATTGATTCCCAAAGTATCATCGGAGTCGAGACGTTACATCCCCATCGGGTTTGTAAAGCCGTCCATTATCGCCAGTGGCAGCACGCTGGTTCTTCCGGACGCAAGCCTCTACCACTTTGGGATGCTTTCCTCCGAGATGCACAACGCTTGGATTCGACACGTTGCCGGAAGGATGGAAAGCCGGTTGCAATACTCAAGCCAGCTCGTTTACAACAACTACCCGTGGCCCGAATTGCCAACCGCGAAGCAACTTGCGGCGGTTGAAGCAGCCGCAAAAGGCGTACTTGCCGCTCGCGATCAACATCTCAAAAGCGGTTTAACACTTGCCGACATCTACGACCCGCTCTCCATGCCGCCGACGCTCGCGAAGACTCACCGCGTTCTCGACCGAGCCGTCGATCGCTGTTATCGGTCGCAAGCTTTTACTTCCGACCGGCAGCGGATGGAATTTCTTTTTGCACTTTACGAAAAACTTACCGCGCCGTTGCTTCCCAAAGAAAGCAAGAATAAGCAGTCGGAATAGCAGTGCGTTGTCGCAAATTGAAGCGATGGCTTCATTAACGGCTAATTTTCTTTTGACAACCGGCCCTTCCCGACCTAGAGTTCTTTTGGGTCGCTCCGTGTCTCATCGCGCCGTTCGCGCATTTAGCAACGAGTTTCACCATGAAGCTTCATCCCATGTTCAGCCATCCGCAGATCGATCTCTTGCCGGAGCCGGGGCAGCCCGTCAATGAAGTTCGCGCCCAGGTCTGGGGCCTATTGAGCACGATGTATCCCCGCGCGGGGGTCACGGAACGCCGCCGCGAGGCCCGCTACCCATTTCCGGTCCTGCTGAATCTCATGCCGGTGGCCGAGGACGACACCACGCCGTGCGGCGAAATCATCGTCGTGGCGGGCAAGCATATCTCGGCCAAGGGACTTGGGTTCTACCATCCCAAGCCGCTGCCGTATCGCCGCGTCATCGCTTCGCTCGAAGGCCCCCGTGGCGAGTGGTTCGGGTTTCTGATGGACTTGAGTTGGTGCCGCTTCACGCGCAAGGGCTGGTACGAAAGCGGCGGGCGGTTTCTGGAAGCGGTGACGTCGCCCATCGATCGTACAAAGTAGCGGGCACGCGAAGAGTGCCTAATCCAGTTACGGTATCAGCACGATTAGCCCGGCAATGATGCCCGCCTCGGCAACGATCCCCACCAACGATAGCCTTGGGCGGCCGATTCGATACGGCACGGGGCTTCCCGGCCGATATTGCCCCAAGGTATAAACGCCTTGGTGCGGCGGCTCCGCACCCATCTTGTAGGGCAACAGCGGAATCGTCAAGAAGAAATTAGCGGCAGAAAGCACCGGCTGGATGAGGCGCAGCCCTCGCGGCGAGTATCCGTATCGCTCCAGGTTCGTTTCTTCAAAATACAACGGCTGGTGGCAGAGTGCCGATGCCTCCCATCGAAAGCACTGGCAGGGCCACTCTCGCCGACAATTGCCGCAGCAGGGTTGCGATTGTTCGGCCAGCACGCGCGCCGCCGCATTGGGCGGCATGTCGCCGGCCGCTTTGCCTTGACGGATATTTCGCGGCCGCACATCGACGCCCACCTGTCCGATCGCGCGAAACTGACTGCGGTACTCGGCGTCGGTAATCAGCTTGGCCAAAGGTTCATTGGCTTGCGCGGTCGATGAAAGCGGCGCGGGAACGACCTCGGCAGCACTCGTTCGTTCGTACCGTACCCTCGGCTGGGCTCCTTGCACAGGCAGGCCAACGAAAAGTGTCAAGCAACCCGCGACCGCGTACGCCGTGCGAAGCCGTGCCACAACGGGGCGGGAAGCGATGCTAGGAACGCGAGCGTAGCTCATGGGATCGATCCGAAGTTGGTTTTGCATTCTTGTCCTAGCACAACCCTTCGACTGAGAACAATCGCTCCCATGAGACTTCCGTGCATTCCCCCATCGATCCCTTCAACCGGCGAATCCCGTAATCTAGGCAGGACTGCTACGATCCTTAAAGCTTGTCGATCTCGGGGCAATAATACCCCCTCTGCAGTGGTTAATTCTGCTGTTTTCAACACTTGCGATGGAATTTCCGTGCTTTCAAATGCGATTGCTGGTAAAATTCCCATTAGGATCGGGGTATTGTCGATTGTTCCAGCTGCGAAGGCGGCAACGGTCCATAAGAAACCGATGGTGAAATGGTCCCAATACACGCATTGTTGCGCCGATAACGATCCGTAATACATGGTGAACTAGGGTAGATTTGATGGGCTTTATTGGATTCCTATCGGGACTGCTCCGAACCGTCGGTAGAGCAGTCGGCAGGCGGCCCATGCGGCACGGCGACGAACTGACCCCCAGTTTCTTCGTTCGCACGCTTGAGGATCGCTTTGTGCCCAGTGCCGTTGCACTGCCGCTGCAAAGCGTCGTCAGCCAATTGGCCGATAGCGGACGTTCGGTTACCAACGGCGGCAACGTCGCCATCAGCCGCCAGGGCCGGAATATCGACGTTTCGATCACCGGCGGACACCAGACGATC
>JANXOJ010000156.1 GCA_025353625.1 Planctomycetota bacterium
CGAAGTGGATGGTCGGCGAAGACCCCCGAACTACCGCTAACAATTTCAACCTGCCCTCACCCCGGGCCCCTCTCCCGTTTCCGGGAAAGGGAAATTACATCGCATGGCACTACAACTTATGACGCAGCAGCTTATCGACGCTCCACGACCCGCCGCAACGGCAATCGCCACCACGCGCGTCCTGCACGTCATCAATGGCGAGCACTACGCCGGGGCGGAACGGGTCCAGGATCTTCTCGGACTGCGGCTGGGCCAGTTCGGCTATCGGGCAGGATTTGCTTGCCTAAAAGATGGCCAGTTTGCCGCGATGCGAAAATGCACCGAGGCTCCGCTTTACCAAGTGGCGATGAAACACCGCCTCGACTTCTCGCCCGCGCGGAGGTTGGCACGCATCGTTCGCGAGCAGGACTATAAGCTCATCCATTCGCACACGGCTCGTTCGGCGGTCATCGGCGGGTTGGCATCGATGCTCAGCGGGGTGCCGCTGGTCCATCACGTTCATAGCCCCACGACGTCCGATACAACCTATCGCTTCCGAAACTGGATCAACAGCCTCTCGGAGCGGCTCGTCCTTCGCCGGGCCAAGGCCCTGATTGCCGTGTCGGAGGCATTAGGCAACTACGTCCGCAAAATGGGCTTTGGAGTCTATGTCGTGCCCAATGGCGTACCGGCGCGGAAGGTCGTTCCGCCGCGCGATCCGGCCAAGACCGACTGGACCCTCGGTGCCATCGCACTCTTCCGTCCGCGCAAGGGATTGGAAGTCTTACTGGAATCGCTGGCCGATTTGCGGCAACGCGGGCTGCCGGTGCGGCTTCGCGCGGTCGGCAGTTTTGAAACGCCCGAATATGAGGCCCACATTCGACAGACTGCAAACCGCTTGAAGGTAGATGCGGCGATCGATTGGGTCGGCTTTACTCGGGATGTCGATGCCGAGTTGGCCCGCATCGACCTGTTCGTGCTTCCAAGCCTCTTTGGCGAGGGGTTGCCGATGGTGGTTTTGGAGGCGATGTCGGCCGGTTTGGCGATCGTCGCCACATCGGTGCCGGGCGTGCCGGAAGCGGTGTGCGACGGTATAAACGGCCTATTGGTGGAACCGGGGAATTCCGCAGCTTTAGGTCAAGCCATCGAAAGCTTCGTTTGCGGTCGCGTATCGCGGAACGAAATGGGGGCAAATGCCCTGCGGCAGCACGACGAAAGTTTTTCCGACGCCCGTATGGCTGCCGATGTGGCCGAGGTGTATGATAGGGTACTCTCTGGGACTTTGTAGCAGGCACTCGACGGCTACCGTTTGACGGCGCGCCGGCTGCGTGCGGGTTCCGGAAATTCCCAATCGCCTCACCGGAGCCTTGTCATGTCGCATTTCGGTAGTTTGCGCGTCCTCGATTCTCTCTCCACCTCGGACCTCTCGCGTCGCAGTTTCATGAAGGCAGCCGGCGCGGCAACCTTGGCAGCGGTCGGTGTGGCGGGTTCGCCCATCCTGCGTGCGGCTACAGCCGCGGCAACGCCGCCCGTACGAACATCGGAATCGCTGGTCAAGGTTCTCTTTGAATCGCTGAAGTCCGAACAACGTAAGGAGATGTGCTTCGGCTGGGGACACACGGCCGAAGCGTTGGGCCTGTTGCGGACGCGCATCGCCGCCAACTGGCACGTCACCAAGCCGCTGATCGATAGCGAATTCTACACCGCCGACCAACAAAAGTTGATCCGCGAAATCTTCCTGGGCCTCGTCCAGCCCGACTGGGTAACGCGGATCGATAAGCAATTGACCGATGACGGCGAGGAGTTCGGCAAACAGAGCATTGCAATCTTCGGAACGCCGGGCAGCGACAAATTCGAGTTCGTTCTCACCGGGCGGCACATCACGCTGCGGTGCGACGGCAACTCGGCCGAGCACGTTGCCTTTGGCGGGCCCATCGTCTACGGCCACGCCGCTAGCAGCTTCAACGAAAAGCCGGGGCATCCCGACAACATCTTCTGGCCGCAAGCCGTTGCCGCCAACAGCGTTTTCAAAATGCTCGACGGCAAGCAGCAGGCCGAGGCACTGATCAAACTGCCGCCCAAGGAAAATGCGATCGAGTTCCAAGGCCGCAAGGGGAAAATTGCCGGGATTGGCGTGAAGGAACTTTCGTCCGACCAAAAGGCCCACATGCAGACCGTCTTGGCGAAGTTGCTGGAGCCGTACCGACAATCCGACCGCGACCGCGTCGCCGCATGTCTGAAGGCCCAAGGCGGCCTGGACGATTGCAATCTAGCCTTCTTCGAGCAAGGTCACTTGAGCAAGGGCGAATACGATATTTGGCGGCTGGAAGGCCCGGCCTTTGTCTGGCATTTCCGAGGCGTCCCGCACGTACACACCTGGGTCCATGTCGCCGACGAGCCCTCGGTGCCGCTAAATGCTGGGGCGTAACGAAACGCGGCGAAAACTGGGAGTTCGTTCCACGGCCAACATAAGGCTCGTTTAATGTATCGAGCCTTTTACTCAAGCTCGGAGATTCCGGGCCTCATTTAGCCGTCTATATTTACCCGTCGATTGTTGCAAGTACTTTATTCGCCGCGGCGATCGTCGCCTCGATATGCTCATCCGTGTGAGCCGTCGATACGAACAGTGCCTCGAACTGACTGCACGGCAAGTAAACGCCATGCTCGGCCATGCCCCAGAAGAAACGAGCGTAGCGTTTCGTGTCGCACCGCTCCGCACTGGTCCAGTCGGTGACTGGCTCGGGATGGAAGAAGAGCGTCATCATCGACCCGACGCGGGCCAGTGTGTGTGGCACGCGCGCGTTCTTCGCGGCTTCACTTATGCCGGTGGCCAGCCGTTGCGACGATCGCTCCAAACGCGCATAGGCGTCGCTATCGCGTAGAACCTTGAGTGTGGCGATTCCGGCTGCCGTGGCGAGAGGGTTGCCGCTAAGCGTGCCCGCCTGAAAAACTTTGCCGGCGGGCAGGATGTGGTCCATGATGTCCGCTCGACCGCCATAGGCTCCCACGGGCAGGCCGCCGCCGATGATCTTGCCCAACGTCGTCAGGTCCGGTTGGATATTCCAAAGAGATTGCGCCCCGCCGTAGGCAACGCGGAAGCCGGTCATGACTTCATCGAAGATGAGGAGTGCCCCGTGCTTGGTGGTCAGGTCGCGAAGGGC
>JANXOJ010000161.1 GCA_025353625.1 Planctomycetota bacterium
CAAGTAACCGAGGACAAAGCGATGTACGACGAAAACGAAAAGGCAATCCGAGACCACCAATGGAAGATGCGCGCCGCCCGCCAGGAAGGTATCGATGAAGGGATGCGCCAAGGCATCCTCGAAGGCGAACGCCAAGGCGAGATCAAAGGCAAGCTCGAAGGCGAACGCCAAGGCGAGATCAAAGGCAAGATTGAGTTGATCCGAGCGCTTCAGCCGCTTCTCTACTTGCCCGTTAGCTCGGAGCAGGAGTTGCGCGCATGGGATCTACCGCGACTTGAAGTGATGGCGAGCGAACTGCAAGAGAAGCTGCGCAACCGAACGGTTTCGTAGTCGTCGAACGAGCACGACACCGTCGCGGTCCACTCGCTCGGCGACTCGGACCTCGCCGCGCACGCGGCCGACAACCACTTCACGCACAACGGCCCGGCCTATACGTATTGGTCCAGCCGTGAGAGGAATTGGGGCAGGTCTCAAATCTGCTGCGAAGTCACTTGAGTTCTGCTCGTCGGATGGGATGCCAAGACGATTTCGCGTAGCCGCTGGTGGGTATATCTGTACCATGCGCTCAACCGAGCGGAGGGCAGAAATACCGCTTTCGGGTTCATCCGACTCAAGAATGCGCTGGGTTTCGCGTCAGACCCTGGGCTGTGGCATGGCACCCCGTTGGGGAAAAAGATTTTGGAACTTCGGAGCTGAACAAAGGAATCTCCAGGCTGCGGCGCGCCAATGGCGAGTCCAGACCCCTGATTTTTCCTATCTTCAAAGGACCGCTCTATTGAACCCCATTGGACACCCGCCCCATACTTTCAACAAATCCATCAACGTAGCCAACTTTGGGATAACGATTTGCGCTCGCGCTCGCTTCGGGCGGATGAACAGAGTTTAATGAGATACTTGGCTCTCATCCAGGAACTCTAACGCTACAAAACAACACGAATGCGAAGTTCTGGGTGACAACGCCGGCGCATAAAAAAAGCCCCCGGAAAGTCTGTGTCCCAGGGGGGCGAAGGACACGTACTTTTCCGGGAGCGATTGGAGGCTTTCGCGGCCTTTGCCGGTGCATTCGCTGGCGCGAACGTCGTGCGAGCCGGCTATCTATTTGTAAATCCGAAGCGCGCCGCCAACATCCATGTCGGCGGTTGAGTCGCTTCGTGGTCCGCAGGAGGATCGTCGTCGCGACCCTCCCAGATGCAGACCCACCTTGGTTGATCGTGCATGGCCATGCACGACTCGACTTTCAGGTCCGCATCCTGCAAACCGTCAGCGATCAGGTGACGGGGAGAATAGATGTTTTCAGATTTTCGGTCAAGGGCGGTTTTTTTTAAGGAACAGAAATAAGGAGTTGGGAGTTAGAATTTAGAAGCTAGCACTCTCCCAAAGTCCCAAAACCATTGTTCGTGCTAGCACTGCTAGCCTCCCGGTACGACCAAAACCGCAGACGACGGTTCTCCTGCCGCCAGCCGCAATTGCACGGGGCCAGCTTTCTCCGCAGTAGCTGCTTGAAACTCCTTGGGCGTGCGGATCGCGCGGCCATCGACGTGGCTGATGAGCATGCCGGGTTTGACGCCGGACAGCGCGGCGGGCGTGTTCGGATCGACTTCGGCCACGACCACGGCGTCATCGGTCATTGCGATGCTCCGCGTCGGCTGATCGGCATCGACGAAGGCCGACGCATAATCGACGCGCACGCCGCGCCACGCACTGGGCCGAACGGTGACCACGCGATGGCCGCGAACGGGATACTTGCCGAGTACCACAGCGACATCTCGCGGCGTGCCGCTGCGGCTTACATGCAGATGCGCGACCGCCTCGACCGGCAACCGACCCACTTCTAACACCAGCCCGTCGGAGTCGTAAATCGCCTTGTCGTTGACTGCGGTGATAATGTCGTTGTCGCGAAGGCCCGACCGCCCGGCCGGCGTGCCGGCAAATATGCGGGCACGAATCCCATGCAGTCCAGCAGCGATCTCCTGCGGCTGCAAGTTCGCCGGCTGAATGCCCAGAAATCCATATTCGACCTCGCGGCCCTGCATGAGAACTTCCAGCACTCGGCGAAACGTTGCGTCGACAGGAATCGCATAGCCGGCCGACGACTCATAGCCGGCCGCAGCAGCCTGAGCCACGCAAAGGCCGACCATCTGGCCCTTGAGATTCATCAAGGGGCCGCCGCTTGCACCTTGGTGGAGCTTGGCATCGGTCTGAATCAGCGTACCGAAGTGGTGCAAAGTCGGCTTGCCGCTGGGGTCTGAGTCGTCGGCAATCGGCGGTGCCTTGCGGTCGAGGTTGGAAACGATCCCCCAACCGGCGCTTGCCTGACCATCGCGGGCAATGGCCTGGGGATTGCCCAGGGTGACGACAATCTGGCCCTTGCGAAGCGAAGCGGCATCGCCGAGCCGGATGGCCGTGAGATTGACCGAGGCCGCGTCCGCGCCGTCGAGCGCAAGCACGGCCAGATCGCTGCGGGGGTCGGCCGCTTTGACTGTGGCGCGATAAACGCGACGGTCGGAGGTCGTCACAAAGTAATCGCTATCTTCGCCCAAAACGTGGAGGGCGGTAAGAATCAGTCCACGACGGTCGACGATCACGCCCGTGCCGTACTCGTTGGGAACGAAGGCGGGGTCGTTCGGTTGCGGCGGTGCGGCGACCACCACGCGACGCCCGAACGCATCGGGGCGAAACTCCAAGCGAACCGAGTCGCCCGGCTGCACTTTCCGCACGCGAGCCAAGGCAACCACCGATTTCTCGGCCACCGCAATCGTCTGAACCAGAGCGTCCTCAATCGCTGCGGCGGCTTGCAGGCCGGAAGGCTCCTGAGCCGCAGCAGCACAATAAGTCCATGCAAAGAGCATCAGCGAGCAAACGAAGCGAGAAGTGGTCTTTGCCATGTGGAATCGCCAACTCGTGGGACAACGCAACAAATCAACTCGCCTTGGCCGTTCAAATTTCGGCTAACTTGCGACGAGCGATTTCGGAGCGTACTTATCGATTAAGTCGTTGAACTGCTCTCGCGGAGACTCGTTTCGATTCTCGGAGAGGTCTTTCGCTTGGGCAACAGTAATTGCAGCAAGCAACTCGATTCACATTGACCGCACCGGGAAAATCGACAACATTCGCGACGGGTCACCGCATCCCCACACCAAGACCAGTATACACCTGACGCTCGACATCGACAATTCAGAATCCCCACAATGGGCCGTAATTCTATTCCTCCGGCGGCGTTACCTCTTCTTCGTCGCTCGCTTCCACGGGGGTGGTGGTCTTGCCCGAGGCTAGAGCGTGGTTGGCGGCAAGTTTTTCCCGCAATTCGGCGACCAGTTCGGGATGCTCGCGAAGGTAGTCCCGCGTCTTTTCGCGGCCGTTGCCCAACTGCATGTCGCCATAGCGATACCAAGCACCGGTGCGAGAGACCAGTTTGGCCTCGGCCGCCAAGTCGAGCACGTCGCCCTCGTAGCTGATGCCGTCGGCCGCCATCATATCGAATTCGGCGATGCGGAACGGCGGTGCAACTTTGTTCTTCACAATTTTGACGCGGACCCGCTGACCGACAACCTCTTCACCTTCTTTAAGCTGCCCAATGCGGCGAACATCGAGGCGGCACGAACAATAGAACTTCAACGCACGGCCGCCGGGGGTCGTTTCTGGCGAGCCAAACATCACGCCGATCTTTTCGCGAATCTGGTTGATGAAGATCACCGCCGTCTTGCTCTTGGCAATCACACCGGTCAGCTTCCGCAACGACTGGCTCATGAGCCTCGCTTGCAGGCCGACGTGCGAATCGCCGATGTCGCCGTCGAGCTCTTTCTTGGGAACCAAGGCCGCCACGGAGTCGATGACGATGACATCGACCGCATTCGACTTGATGAGCATCTCGGCGATGTTCATGGCCTCTTCGCCACTTCCCGGCTGGCTCACTAAAAGCGTCTCCAACTCGACGCCCAGCTTCTTGGCCCAACCGGGATCGAGGGCATGTTCCGCGTCGATGAAGGCCGCGATGCCGCCCTTCCGCTGGGCTTGAGCCACGGCATGGAGGGCAAGCGTCGTCTTGCCGCTCGATTCCGGGCCGAATATCTCGACGATCCGACCGTGCGGAATGCCTTGACCGCCCAAGGCCAAGTCGAGCGAGAGGCTGCCGGTGGGGATGCCGGTGATCTGGCAGATATGATCGCCGCCCAAGGGCATGATGGCCCCTTCGCCGAATTGCTTTTCAATCTGGGCAACGGTCGTTTTCAAGGCCGGGTGGGCATTGAGCATCGCCTGGACATCGAGCTTGCCATTGGCCGCCGTGCCGGACGACTTGGCGGACTTTGCGGGTAGAGCTTTCTTTGCCATGGTATTTTTAGACTTCGGGGGTTTGGGGAGCGTTGCGGTGACCATGAGTTCAACCTGTCATTGTAGGATAGTTTAGCGGATCATTGCATTAGTATACCTATGTATATATCGTTCGTCAAGCCGCTTTGGTTCGCCATTCTGACCGGAATCCGCGAAATAACAAGATTTTCGGTGCCGCAAATACCCCAATCCACCCAAATCAACGACTTGGCTTCCAACTTCATCTGCGGATTGCACTAATAAGCGGAGATTCATATAAGCCATCTCCTCGTCCTCAAATTTGCGAAAATCTGCTATCCGCCGCGTCCCGCCCGTACCACATTTTCAGCAACGGCAATTCTACAACTTTGCAGTTCTCCCGTTCTTGGTTCCGCCAAGGTGGCAACCTGGCTTTGCTTGCGGTAAAATGGCCGGATGAGAATTCTCGCGATTATATTGCTGGCTGTGGTCTTAGGTATTGGTATCGGAGCGGGCACGGCTGCCTCCCGCGTTCGGCTCCATCCCCGGAAGACGGCCGAGACACCGGCCGATGCCAGCAAGGCCGATGCCTCGCACATGCCGAAAGTCTCCCTCGACGAAGAAGCCTTCGACTTCGGCATGCAGGATGTCGGCAAGAAGGGGCACCATTCCTTCAAAGTTACCAACATCGGCACGGCACCTCTCATCTTGGAGCCTGGCACGTCCTCGTGCCGTTGCACGGTCAGCGAGATACAAAAGAAGGAGCTGGCCCCCGACGAATCGACCGATGTCGTCGTTTCCTGGAAGCCCCACCTCAACGATACAGCTTTTCAGCAGACCGTTACGGTCAATACCAACGACCCCCGCCAGTCGGAAATCCAGTTTACCGTCAAGGGCCAGATCACGCAGGCCGTATACGCCGAACCGAACGAGATCGCCTTCGGACACTTGGCCGACAGCCAGGAACGGACGGCGGAAGTTCGCATCCTGTGCAATTTACCTGGAAAGCCGCTGAAGGTTTCCGATCTTCAATTGTCGGATACTGGCAGGGCCAAGTATTTCAAGGTCGAGCAACTGCCGCTGGCCGATGAAGAACTGCACAAGTCGAAAGATGCCAAAAGCGGGGTCTTATTGCGGGTTACGGTAAAACCGGGGTTGCCTCATGGGCAATTTGAACAGACAATCCTCATGAATACGAACGTGGAAGCGGCCCCCGAAGTGACAGTCCTGGTAACCGTGTCGGTTTCCAGCGAAGTCCTTGTGACCGGCCCCGATTGGACGTCGGAAAATGGCGTCTTGAGCATTGGGGCGGTCGATGGCCGCCAGGGTGCCGAGCGGAAGTTAATGTTGGTGGTCGAAGGGCCGCATTATAAGGAGGTCACCTTCAAGCCGACGGTGATCGAGCCTGACTTTTTGAAGGTGAGCGTGGGCAAGCCGATACAGAACGACGCCCGACAGATTACCCTGACTCCCTTTACCATTCAAATTCCCAAGAGAGATACGCCTACGAGCCACATGGGGTCGGAGCAAGGCAAGCTAGGCAAGATCGTATTGGAGACTACCCATCCCCAGGTCCACGAGTTGCAGATTCGCGTTCGATTCGCCGTGGAGGGGGAAGGCAAAATAAAAAGTGCCCAGCAATAGAGGTATACATGATTAAGAATCGATCGATTTGGATGTCGGTCTGCCCGTGGGCCACGGCGTTGCTCGTGCTTTGCTTGATGGCTGGCTGTGGAGGATCATCGGCGAAACCTGACGCGGCTGCAAAGTCGTCTCAACAGCCATTTGAGGACCTCGCATCGGGCACTTCCCATAAGGCCGCATTACAAAGCGACAGTCCCCTTGTCGTCGAACGAAAAGCGGAACCATCGCCCTCTTCCCTGGGTGCTACCGAGCGAACGGCAAGTAAGCCGACGGTACTCGCCGCTGCGGAGGACGACCGCTATGCGAGCGTGACGCCAAATCCCAAAGTGGCGCATCGGGTCGATCCGCCGGTGACGCTATCCGTGCCGGGGGTTTCGGGAACGGATGCGGCCGCCTATTTTCCACATCCGGCCGCTCCACGGATTGCGGCACCTCCCGCCGTACCGCCTACGGCAACCGACGGTGCTTCGGTTGCAAATCCTCTTCGCGATCCCAACGCGGGCACGACCACGGATCGACCAAAGATGCCCGAGAAAACCGAGCCCGACCCGCTTTCGGCCGGCGGCGTCTCACCGATGCCGACCAAGGCCGCAGCGCAATCCACAACCCCCGCGGCGGGCAAGGGACGAAACGTTGAACTCTCGATCCAGTCGCCCGGCGACGCCACAATCACCGAGAAGAAGCCCGCCGATTCCGAGGGGGCAAAGCCTGATGTTCCCAAGCCTGAGACGGACAAGAAGGACGGACGCGAACCCTCCCTTGGCGACGGGCTGATGCGTCCGAAAACATCCAAGCACAGCGATGTGAAGTTCGACCCGATCAAGGAGAATGGGCCGATTTTCGTCAATTGGCCCAAGCCCGACTTGGCCCTCGTCATCACGGGCCGACAGGAGGGCTATCTGGAGCCGTGCGGGTGCGCCGGTTTCACGCGGATGAAGGGTGGCATGAGCCGCCGCTACACGATGCTGCAAATGTTGCGAGCGCAGGGCTGGCCGGTCGTTGGGCTGGATGTCGGCGGCACCGCCAAGGGTTACGGCAAGCAGGCGGAATTGAAGTTCCAGATCGCCATCGAAGCGATGCGCAAGATGCGCTATAACTCCGTCGGCCTCGGCTTGCCCGACCTCAAGCTTCCACCCGAAGAAGTCCTGGCGATGATCCTGCCCAGCGGCAATCAAAAGGGGATGTTTGTCTCGGGCAACGTTGGTTTGTTCCAGTTCGACGAGTCAATCCTGCCGCGCACGCAGTTGATTTCGGCCGGGTTCAAGACGATCGGGCTGACGAGTGTTTTGGGAAAGAGTTTTCAAGAGCAACTGGCGGGCAACACATCGCTGGCGATGATCGCACCGGATAAATTGCTGCAAGCGGCCGTGCCCAAGTTGAAGGACGCACACTTAAAGGATCCGGCCAATTTTCTGGTCTTGCTGGCCTATGCCGACCGCAAGGAAACGCTCGATCTGGTTGAGAAGTTTCCCGATTTTGATCTGGTGATTACGGCCGGCGGAATGGCCGAGCCGCCGGCCCAGCCCGAGGAAATTCACCAGGGCAAGACCAAGCTGATTGAGGTGGGTGAGAAGGGCATGTATGCCGTAGTGCTGGGGTTCTATAAGGATCCCAAGCAGCCGATGCGTTATCAGCGGGTGACGCTCGATTCGCGGTTTGAATCATCGCCGGAAATGGTCGCCTTGATGGCCGCCTATCAGGACCAGATCAAGAACTTGGGGCTGGAGGGGTTGGGCATTCGTCCGCTGTCGCACCCGCAAAAGGAGGTCAACGGCACGTTTGTCGGCAGCGATAAGTGTGCGAATTGCCACGCCGAGTCGTATCGAGTTTGGAAGAAGACCATTCACTCGCAGGCATTTGCCACGCTCAAGAAGGCCAACCCGCCGCGAAACTTCGACCCCGAGTGCATCAGTTGCCACACCGTCGGTTGGCACCCGACGAAATACTTCCCCTACGAGGGCGGCTTTACGAGCGAACTTGCATCTCCCAAGCTGATGAACGTCGGCTGCGAAGACTGCCACGGCCCCGGAGAGAAACACGTTCGCGCCGAAAACCAGGGGACGAAGGCCGAGCAATTGGAACTTCGCAAGGCGGTCGCCATCAGCAAGGAAGAAGCGGCCAACCCAAACTCGAAGAAGCAAAACTGCTACTCCTGCCACGACCTGGACAACAGCCCGGAATTCAAGTTCGACCTCTACTGGCCCAACGTGGAACACCACGAGCGCGAGTAAGGAGCGGCGAATCAATAAGTGTCGGGTTTTCGGAA
>JANXOJ010000254.1 GCA_025353625.1 Planctomycetota bacterium
CCTCAGTCGCAAATTCAGCAAGGATATCAAGCCTACGGTCGCCGATCGGGCAGCAACGTCGACGCCCAACAACGCGAACTGGCCCAATACCAACAGAAGTTGGCGGTGAAGGGAAACATCCAGCAACGCAACGGGGATCAGTTGGATTCGTTTGCCGCGTACTCCGGTGACCGTAAGGACGGGGAGGAGAGATCTACTCTCGAAAAAATACGTGCGCTGGGAGGGGCGGTCGCCGAGGAGAAGAAGTCCGAAGAAGTAATGGCGAAACAGTCGTTCGATAAAATATCGGACGTATCGGCAGCGGCAAAGGAACCTGCCAAAGCGGAAACGACGGCAACTCGCAACGACATTTCTGGACTTGGCGTGGCGTCGGTCGCCCCAGGCGGCCTAGCCAGCCTCGACTTTGAACTTCCTCGCGACGACGCCCACTATCAACTCTACCGCTTTGCCACGCCGCGCGGCGAGGCGGCCCTCTCCGCGCGTGCCGTCACGCACGGCCTCCTGGCAAAGCTCACATACTTGGCCGGCATTCTTCTCGCATGCTTCGCGTTTTGGTGCGCGATTCGCATTGCAAAGCGTTACTCGTTCGGCTGGCTCTGCTGCCCCTGGGGCGCAGCGGTTCTGATCTTCGTCGGTCAGATGTCCTTCGTCGTCGGCATCCTCCCCGTCCTCGGCCTGCTCGCCATCCTTGCCGGCGGCTGCATCCTCGCCGCGCGGCTTTGGAAGCGGTGCTGCGGTGTGCCGGTGCCAAACGGAATTTAATCGAGACGCATATCCTCGTGGGTCATGCCGGAACTGAGCGACTCAAGCAATGCCTCAACTGGATAGCGAAGCCCGAGGAAGCACGGCTTGCTGCGGCAGATTGACGGACCGATCGTGATGCGAGAAAGCAAATTGGCCATGCTAGCACGCGACCCACTCGCGGAACGATTCCGTGGGTTGCGCATCGCTCCACCGCTGCCGCCGCCGCCGACGACGACGATGACGACGACGACGACGCCGACTCACGTTTGGCCGCTAACGCGGCAGCAGCAAGACACCATCATCCGAAG
>JANXOJ010000226.1 GCA_025353625.1 Planctomycetota bacterium
GCCAACTTCTTGTTGGGATCTTCCGCTTTTTTGGCATCGGCGGCCATTTCCATATCCATGTCCATCGCCGAGACTTGGCGAACCGCCGATCCGTCGGCCGGTACGTAAGCTTGGGGTTGCGGCACCCAATACTGCTGGCCGCGAGCGGTCGTGCCGCACGCGACTGCCAAGGCCAGCGTTAGAGCCAGCCTTCGATTTATACTTCCGTGCATTTGATGCCCCTTTCTTGGGAGTTCCTAGGGTAGTGAACTACTCTCCGTCCGCGTAGAGGTAAGTAACTGTCGGGGCGGGGAAGCCCAAGGCAACCCCACCGCTACCACAAATTGTCGTTTGTATTGCTAGTCTTTGGCGATACAGGCCGAACGGTGGAATTCTTCCGATCCACCGCTACAATCCGCAAATCGCTCATCCTACGAATAATAGTCGCCATTGACTCGTAGGAAACTCGATTAGACAACCGTTTATGACGGTAAGCTTCAACGGTTATAACGGCAGGCCGGACGCAACATCCGAACAATCGCTACAGATTCACAAACAAATCGCATCGCGAGCGGCAGATCATTTTGGTCGCAGAAAATCAACCGCCCCGCCGTCAGATTATCCAACCGGGCCGTTTAACGAGAATGCTGGAACGGCTCATTCCCCAATGGCGGCCGTTTGTGCCGCAGGGGCACCGCTCCAATCGGAGGCTTGCCATTGAATCCAGGTGCCATCCAGACCGCAAGTAAGAACGGTCTTTTGGTCGGGCGAAAAACTTACGCCGGTCACTTCCTGCGAATGGCCCTTGAGCGTGAGAAGTTCCTTGCCCGATTTCAACTCCCAAACCTTTACCGAGTTTTCGCGGCTGCCGGTGATGGCCCGCCGGGCGTCGGGTGAGAAGGCGACCGAGGTTACGCCGGCCGTATGGCCATTGAGCGACCGCACGATGACGCCCTGCTGGGCGTCCCAGAGGATGGCCCGATTGTCGTCGCCGCCGCTGATTACGTACTTTCCGTCGGGCGAGAAGTCGGCGTCCAATACGGCCTTGGTATGCCCCTTCAACTCGCGGAGAAGCATGCCGTTGGAATCCCAAATGCGAATCGTCGTGTCGTCGGATGCGGTAACCACCTTTTGCACCCGGCCCGAGGGGCTGGCGCAAAGTAGCGACGCACTGCGAATGCGTTGCGTATGTCCCTTGAAGCGGCAGATTGCCTTTCCGGTTTCGGCGTCCCAGAGGATGGCCGTTTTGTCGTCGCTGGAAGTTAAGACCCGGCTTCCATCGAGGGAAAAGATGGCATCGTTGACGTACTCCGTGTGGCCTTGCAACTCGCGTTCCAGGCGACCCGTCTCGACGTCCCAAATGCGAGCCGCGTTATCCCAACTTGCCGTCACCACGCGCTTGCCGTTGGGCGAGAAATGGGCCGCCGCCACGGCACCCTGCGGGCCTAAGCGGATCGTCTCGCTGCCGTCGCTGCGACGCCATAGCCGGGCATCGCTGCCGCCCACGGTGACCAGATAGGCGCCGTTGGGCGCGAAGACGGTCGACCATGCCTGACCGCTGCCGGATTTGAACGCGGGTGCCGTTCCGTGCGGCCCCGAACCGACCTCGCGCTTTGCTTGGAAGTCCCACAGCCGCACGTTACCGGCTGCACTGGTCGTCGCGACAAACTTGCCGTCCGGGGAAAAGCAGGCAGAGTTGACCGCGTCCTCGCCCGTGATGAGTTGCTCCAGGTCGTCGAGGTGCCTAAGATCGGCATCGGACTTCCTTCGCTTTTCGTCGGCGCGCGGACCTTCCGGATTGACGGTCAGCTGCGTGCGGCGCTGTTGTCTGAGCCGGGCCAACTCGGTTTCCCGCCATTGCAAAACCTCTCCTGCCGCGGCGACGTCCAACAATTTGGCCGCGTGCGTCCGATCGGTTAAAATCATGGCGGTTGGCTGGCCGGTTTGCAGGCTCCATAACCGCACGACCTTGTCGGCGCACGTCGTGACTGCCGTCGTGCCGTCGGGCGAGAGTGCCATCGATGCCACGGCGTCGGGATGTCGAAGCGTCTGCCGCAACTTCATAACGTATCCATCCGACGGTGCGGCAATATCCCACTGCGAAACGCTGTTGTCGCCGCTTGCGGTCAGCAGGCCGCCGGCGGGTAAGAAGGCGGCTGCGGTAATACCGCGAACGTGGATTTTTTGCAATGTGCCGCCGTTGTCGGAACCCTGCGGATCCCAAAGATGACCGCGACCGTTGGAATCGCCGGTGAAGATGAGGCGATCGTCGGACGAGAAGGCTACGGCCGTGACTTCGGCGCGATGGGCAGCAAAGGTGCGAATGAGATTGCCGGTTTCGGCATCCCAAAGCTGCGCCGGCCACGTTCGTTCGCCGTCGTCATCGGCACCCTTGCCGGACGTTTTGGCCGCAGCATCGCCACCGGTGAGTATCCACTTTGCATTGTGCGACAAAGCGACGGCGGCACTCGCACCGGTATTTTTCAAGACCAGCAACTGGGCGCCATTGGTGAGATCCCAAACCCGCGACGTGCCATCCATCGCAGCGGTAAGCAGGCGTCGTACGTCGGGATAAAATGCAGCGGTGGAGGCCAGATATTGATGCCCTTGTTTGAACTCGATTATTGCGCGGCCGTCGCGGTTCCAAAGCCGGGCCGTACGGTCGCGGCTGGCCGTGACGACATGCTGCCCATCGGGCGAAAAAGCGGCGCCCAGGATGGCATCGCGGTGCCCCTCGACGACGTTGGCTTCGAGGATCCGCATCTCTTCGTAACGGTGCAGATCCCATATCTTGACCTGTTGATCGTGACCGCCGGAGAGCAACTGCCGATTTTCTCCCTTGCCGCCCGGCGCGAAGGCAATCGCACGCACGCGGCCGCCGTGACCGCGCAGCGTCTTAACCAGTTTCCGCGCCGCAACGTTCCATATTCGGATGGTGTTGTCGTTGCTGCCGGTTGCCAGAAGTTGGCCATCCTCGGAGAAGCACGTCGCACGAACTCCCGATGTGTGGCCTTCCAGGACGGCGACCTCGGAAGGGTAGCGCGGCCCTGCATCCCCTTCCACGGCCTTGACGAGCGATCCAAAATCGAACTCGCGGACCTTATCCGGAGCCCAAAGGATCACCCGCTTGTCGTATCCGCCCGATGCGATCAACTCGCGCGGCAAGGGCCGCCGGCTTGAGCCACCGGTTGGAGGCGGCGCGGCTTGCGCGGAGGCAGGTGCGAAAGTGGCCGTATAGACCGGGCCGGCGTGGCCGCGGAACGTCGCTCGGGCTT
Organism: Planctomycetota bacterium; assembly: GCA_025353625.1. GTDB lineage: Bacteria > Planctomycetota > Planctomycetia > Pirellulales > Thermoguttaceae > JANXQG01. The sequence goes on from JANXOJ010000226.1 coordinate 3,255, forward strand.
CACCGCTATCAACGTCCCACACGCTGGCCGAGCCGTCTTGCGAGGCGGTGACGATCCAATGTTCGTCCGGCGAAAAGGCAGCCGACCAGACCCACCAATCGTGCCCTCGGAAGACGCGAAGCTCGGTGCCTTTCTCCAGATCCCAGAGCCGCGCGGTGTTATCGTAGGAACTGGTGAGCAGCCGTTTGCCATCGCGAGAAAAGGCTACGCTCAACACGGCATCTTCGTGACCTTGCGTCTTACCGCCTTCGATGCGGCTGCGATACTCCCAGGCAAGCTTGCCGGTGGCGACATCGAATATCTTGACGTATGCGGGACGGTCGTTGGTGCCCAGGGCGACGCGCTTGCCGTCCGGCGAGAAGGCGGCGGCAAAAATATATTGCCCCGCAGTTTGAAACTCCCCGATCTCCTTGCCGGTCGCCGCGTCCCACAGGCGAGCCGTACCACCGAGTCCGCCGGTGACGAAGCGTTTGCCGTCGGGCGAAACGGCGACGGTTTCGATCCGCTCGGGCACGTCGATCGTGCGATCGCTCTGCGCGCAGAGGTGCATGAGCCGGCCCCACTCCCAGTTGCGGAGGCGTTCGGGACATTCGTCGAGGAGCGTGCGCGCCATGCCGAAGGCGTTTTCGTCGATCTTGGCCGATGCCAGGCCGATGCGTGCGATGTAGGCGCCGTACTCTTCTTTTTCCTTCGCGGCGACGGCCTCTTCCTTGGCCGTCACGGCTTCCTCTTTAGCGGTCACGGCAGCATTCTTGGCCTCAATGGCCTTGCCCTTGGCAACCACTTCCTCGCGCTTGGCCGCCTCGGCGACGTTTTTCTCGCGAATTGCACCCTGTTCGGCCTTTTGCGCAATCACTTTCTGAGCGTCGGCATTTTCCTTCTCGAAAATGGCCACTCGTTCGGATTGCACCGCCTTCGTCTTGGCCGTCTCGGCTCGATTGTATTCCGACTTGATCCAGAAGAAGGCCACGCTGACGACCAGGAATATCGCGGCGACCAAGGCCGCTCCGATCCGTTTCGCAGTTTTAAGCCGATGCTGCCGCGCGTCTTGCTCGTGCTGGGCCGCGCGGATTTCGCCGAGCAGCGGGCGATGTTCGGTCTGCGACTCATCGAGCAGCGATGCCGCCAGGTCGAGGTTGCCCTTGCTCAACGCACGGCGGGAATAGGCCAAGCTCGTCTCGGCGATGCCTTCTTTCGCGCGTGCGTTGCCTTCCCAAAGTTCGTGCGCCTCTTGAAAGCCCAACAAAGCTCGGGCGTAGCGGTCGTAGTCCTCGCGATGGGCAGCGGCCTTCAGGTCGGCTTCGGCGCGCGTCGAGAGCAGGATGCTTTGCGAGTGCGACCAATACTGCCGAATGGCCTCTTGAAAATCGCCCACGTTCGCGTAACGATCGGAAGGCATCGTGGACATTGCCTTGAGGCTGATCGCAACCAACTCATCGGATTTATCGGTGGGCAGGATCGCGTTCTTGGACGCGGCCATCAGACATTCCGAAACGGTCGAACCGCTGTGCGGCGGACTGCCCGTGATGATTTCATATAGTATTGCACCCAGCAGATAGACATCGCTGGAGAAGTTGATATCCTCGGGGCGATTGAAGATCATCTCCGGTGCCATGTAGGCGGGGGTGCCCCCCACGCCGGCCGCTTTGGCCGAGGGCGTGTTGACCTTCAGTGCAAGCCCCCAATCCATCACCAGCACTTCGCCGTAGCCGCCGAGCATGACGTTTTCCGGCTTTAGGTCGCGGTGGACTACATTCCGCGAATGTGCGAAGGCGACGGCGTCGGCCACCTTCATGAGGATTTCGACGTTCTCGGCGACCGATTTCTTGGCGATGACTTGGTCCCAGGGCGTCCCCTTGACGTGCTTCATCGAATAGAACAGCAGCCCCTCGGAGTCTTTGCCCAGATCGTAGATGGGGACGATATTAGGGTGTTCCAGATCGCCGGTGACGACGGCTTCGGCAAGGAACTTGCGCCGCGATTGCGGATCCTGAGCGTGCTTCGCGTTGATCTTCTTGAGGGCCACGGTGCGATCGACCGAGGCCTGCCGAGCGGCTAGGACGACGCCCATGCCGCCCTTACCCAATTGGCCGATCAATTCGTAATCGGCCGCGAGCTTGCCGGCCGTTTTGGGATCGGCGAGAATCCGCGGCTGAATCACCAAGTTCGGCTCGTCGGCCCCAGTTTCGACTCCGGCACGGCCGATCGACGTGCGCGGATCGGCACCCTTGTCGTAGTTGCCCGCCCACATCGACGGCACCTGCCCGGAAGGATTGGCGGCAAGGGCACCGATATCGACCGTAGCCGCGTTGCGATCGTCGGCATGGGTCTTCGTGCCGGGCTTTACCAGCTTGTCGACGACTTCCGGCGGCAATTGACCGATATCGACCGTGGCTGCAATACGCTGATCCACATGGGTCTTCGAGCCGGGCTTCACCAGTTTTTCCACCACCTCGGGCGGCAGTTGACCGATATCGACCGTGGCCGCGATACGATGCTCTTCGTGCGTTGCGGAACCGGGCTTTGCGACAGGTTCGACCGCTTCCGGCGGGACAACTTGGCACGTGGCCTCAATCTTATTATCGATCTGCGTGGACGTACCGGGGTCGTCCATGGGAATGACCAACACCATGCCCGGCGGCAGCTTTTTGCCGCAGACCAGACACTTCTTGGCATCGACATCAGACTGCTCCAAGGCAGTTCGACAAAAGGGACATTCTGCCATGTTCAGCTTTCTTCACGGAATTGGTCGCGAAACAGCCGGCGCAAACGCGAGGCACGAGTAAATATCGGGGGCGCGGTCGGCGGTTCATGCCCCTCGTCTTTTCGGCTCGATTCCTTTCGGCCCTGCTCCCGCACTTCGCGGCGAGGTGCCTTGCCGACGGCTAGCACGGCAGCACCGGCCAACGGGTAGCGCAGCTTGCCGAGCCACGTCCACATCTGTGTGGAAGCATCGTTGGAAGTGGAGTTGGAAGTGGAGTTGGAAGTTTCTTGCGGCACGGATATATTCTGCGGCAATACAGGCGCGCCGGACGAATGGTTCGGCTCCTTGGTGTCGCCTTGCGGCGCAGCCTGTTCGAGACGATTCGATCCCGGGCCGGGCTCGCGAACCGGGTCTCCGACGGAGTCGCCCGACTTGTAAAAATCGCGCAACTGCCGCTTGGGGAAGCCGACTTCTTCCAGGTAAATTCGATACAAGCCGTTGGGCAACCCCATTTTCTTGAACTTCTCGAATAGATCGTTGAGGTTCTGCAAGGCGTCGTCGGGCAATTGGTGCGGCTCGCCTTCCAGTCCGTTGGGGTCCACCTTTACCAGGGTAAGCTTGCGTGTGGTCTCTTCGACTTTGTCGCCTTCCACGTGCGCGTACTCGGCCCCTTTCGCCGCCTGCAAAGTATTGCCCTGCGTCGAGATCAATGTTGCCTTTGCGACAATTACCTCGATAACGGCGGGATTCGAGAAGGAGGGCGGGTCTGCCGGGGCCTCAAACTCATCGCCGGCCACGCGCGTTTCAACCGTGCCCGCAGTCTGGCCGATATCGCTCTGCGCGGTGGTGCGGGAGTCTTGTAGGCTGAGGGAAGGGTCGTACTTGGCAGCGACCGTGAGTTGCACGTGCGATCCGGCCGTTGCAAGGAATGCAAAGGCGTACTGATGCGCAATCGTCAGTTGTACCGGTCCCTGCCCCGTCCCCCGCACGACGTCCCATTGCTGGCTGGAGCCATCCTGGTTCACGGTCAGCTTCACCGTATCGCCGGCATTGATGATGATGTTCGGGGGATTAATCGCAACGATCTTGTCGCCAAAAGTGACCGTGATGTGGTAATTCGCGCCCAAATCCGTATGATCGCCGGGGAAGGCGAACGGATCGCCACCGATCGTCCCTCCGATCGTCTGCGTCGTATTCGTGGCAATCAGCGGCACGGCCGGGTCGGGCGGGACGAGCCGCAAACGCGGCGGGATATTCGAGAGAGCACTGAACGTGCCAGAACCGTTGATGGTTCGCAGGCCGACGTTCGGATCGACGAGAATTGTGCCCGCCGTATCGACGGCAATGGTCTTTAGCGCCGAGAGATAGCCGACCTTGGCAGCAAACTCTACACCGCCGGTGCCGGAGGTAATCGAGAGGGTCTTGGCAACCCCCGGCGTACTATCGAGCGTGGCTTGGCCGGTCAACAATACGCCATTTGCCGAACTCTTTCCGGCATCGACGATTAAGTTGCTCAGCAAAGTCACCGGCCCGTTCATGCGCACAAATCCCGGTGTCGTGCCGGTGCCGGTTAGGCGTATTGTTAGCACATCGCTGGGGTTGGGTCCGCCATCGAATGCGATGCCGCCGGCGATCGGAGTCGCGCTGCCGAGGCTGATATTTCCAACGGCGTTGACGTTCTTGACGGGGTTAACGTTGCTGCCGAATTGGACGCTGCGGGCGTTTTGTACGATCAATTGGTTGAGCCCAGTTCCGCTGCCAACGTCGCCTAAGAACGTTATCCCTCCGGCCGAGCCGCCGTTAAGCGTAAAGTCGCGGTTGTTGCCCGTTACGGCAGAAGAGAGGCGGATATTTCCACCGGTGCCAACAAGGGTCTTATCGGTCGCATCGAAGGTCAGATTGTCCGTTAAGGCGACCGGCGACGAGAATTCAATGCTGCTGCCTTTCGTTGCCAAGGTGCCCTTGGCTTGCACGCTGCCCGGCCCGTTCTGCACGAAGGAGCCTGCAAGTTCCATGTCGGTCGCGGTAAGCAACCCGGCATTCGTAATCGTGGCACCGCCGCCGGACGACGAAACGCGCTGCCGGAAGTTGACTGCGTTGCCCGCGATGCGGATGTCGCCCACCGAGGCAATAACGCCTTGAAAATCGGACGTTCCGCTGCCGGCGAGTTGGGTCAAAGAGGCAGCCGTGATATCGCTTGCGGTCGCGTTGCGGGCGTTGACGATGAATAGTGCGCCGAAGCGCGTCGCGCCGCTGCCGACGGGGCCGCCGATCGCGATATCGCCTTGACCGCCCGCATTGAGCGCAAGGTCGTGACTGCCGGAAACGGTTCCCAAGCCGATGTTGCCGCCGTTGGCCGAGGCACCGTTATTGGTTGCGTCGATGGTGCTATTGCCGCCGACGTTCAAGTTGCTCAAGGCGATGGCCTGCGCGGCAGACCGCAGCGTGCCGTTGAGGGTGGTGCCGGAAACGCTCCGCGCATCGATGCCGCCGGTAAAGAGCGTCGTGCCGTTGAAGGTCAAGGGGCCGGTATTGGAAAAGACCGCAGCAGCGGTGAAACTGCCGCCGCTATTGAAGGCGACGCCGTAGGGTGCGTTGGCGGTGGTCAGTGCGGTCGCGGTGACGCCGGCGTTGAAGTTAAAAGAGGCGGCGGCGTTCAGTGCAAGCGTGCCGACGTTAATCGTGGAATTGCCGGTGACCACCCCGTTCGTGCCGGCGTTGAGCGTGAGGGTGTGGTTGCCGGCGACCGTTCCCAGGTCGATCGCTGCGCCGCCGAGGCTCGGCAAGTCGCCGTTGTTGGTGGCATCGAGCACGCTATCT
>JANXOJ010000227.1 GCA_025353625.1 Planctomycetota bacterium
CCGGAAAAACAGGTCGAAGCCTTCGCCCAAGCCGACGAGCAGTTCGCCGGGGCGTTGCGGTTTGTGGAGAGCGAGAAAAAGTAGGCAAACGACGCCGCTGGTGGCACGCCTAGCCCTAGAGCCCCGGCCCCATTGGAACAACCGAACCATGAAAGCGGTAAGGCGCAAGCCTTCCGGTATCTCCCCCAGTGTCGCCCCCGTCATTGCACCACCACAGACACCGGATGGCTTGCGCCATTCCGCTTCAATGGAGCAAATCATAGCGGGCGGTGCGAATTTGCCTCACGGCAATGGCCTGCCGTAGAAATTGCTCAACATCCGCAGTCGTTGCACCAGCCCGGCAACGATCGCGCCGAGGACAATCAGCGATAAGGCGAACAGGATATGTCGGGCGTAGGAGGTGTCAAAGTGGTCTTGTAGGTTCAACCGCCAACAGTAGAAGTCGACGACTAGGATTCCATAGGAGATCAGTGAAAGGACCGTCATCACGCCCACGAAACGAACGTGGAACCAGAGGCCCGATCCGGCGATCAAGAGCGGATATCCGACAATCAGCGCGCTGGCCGCCCCGTCGGCCACAAACAGAAGCACGATCAGGAGCAGGATCGAATCCAACATACCCCAGACGAAGCGCGCCGGTACGGCCAGTCGTTGATAGCCTACGAACTGCTGACAAACGATCGAGACCAACGCCCAGGCGGCGGCAAGGCTCGTGATTCGCAGGTGAAAGGCCCAATCGACGGTGCCGTAATGGTAGTTGCCGATCTCGACGAGGTAAAATACGCCCAATGCCCCCAACCGCGAGGCCAAGGCCGGCTGACGGCGGACCCACTGGTAGATTCGCTGCCCGAGATGCGGCGGGCGAACCGCAAGCGGCTCGCCTTGGACGTAGCGTTCCAGGTCGTCGGCCAATGCGGCCGCCGAAGCGTAGCGATCTGTCGGAGACTTGCTCAGGCATTTCATGCAGATTAGTTCCAGCCCGCGAGGCACGCGAGCGTTGATCTCGCGCGGAAGGCGCGGTTCGCGACTGAGGATATCCAACAGCGTGTCCAAAGGGCTTTCGCGGCGGAAGGGCGGCTCGCCAGTGAGTAGTTCGTAGAGAATGGCCCCCAGGCTGTAGATGTCGGCGGCCGGCCCGACCTCGGCATTCCGACCGGCGGCCTGCTCCGGTGCCATGTAGCTGGGCGTGCCAGCGATGACCCCGGTAGCGGTTGCCTCAGAGCCCGGCGTGAATACCTTGGCGAGGCCGAAATCGGTCACATAGGGTTGGTTCTCGCAGTCCAAAAGGATGTTCGACGGCTTCAAATCGCGATGGACGATGCCTTGACTATGCAGATGCTCGACCGCCCGAGCGACGGTGCTTACGAGCCGCACGATTTCCTCGACGGCTAGCGGCTGCCGGGCGAGCCGCTCGGCCAGACTTTCGCCCTCGATATGCTCCATCGTGAAGTAGTGCTGCCCGTGACATTGCCCAACCTCGTGGATGTGGACGATATTCGAGTGCCGCAGCCGGGCCGCAGCACGGGCTTCGATCTGGAAGCGGCGGATATGTTCCGGCGAAGCGAGATGGCTGGCCAAGATCATCTTGATCGCCACGACGCGGTCGAGGTCGATCTGCCGGGCCTTGTAGACCACGCCCATCCCGCCGCGACCAACTTCTTCCAAAAGTTCGTAAGGGCCAAAATTTCGCGGCATCTCCGGGACGTCGGCTAAAAGCGAATCGATTTCCGCCGCCGGCGGGGCAAGCCCTTCCAACGCCTCAATGCACTTCAGCGACGATGCCAATTCCGGATGCTCGCGAAGCAACGCCGCGCGATCCGGCCGCAGCCCGGCCTGAAGTTGCATCAGATAGTCGTCGAGAAGGTCAAGGCGTTGGGGGTCATCCTTCATCCGTAATCCTTTCCCCTTCCTCTCCCATTGCCTCCTGCAACTTCTTAATCGCCCGCATCCAAAGCATTTGCACGGCGGGCCGAGTGCGTTCCATCCGTTGAGCAACTTCGTTGAAGGGGAGTCGCTCGAGATTTCGCAAAACGATCACCTCTTGGTAGTCGTCCGGCAGCGTGGCCAGTGCGGCGGTGACCCGCAGCTCCGTGTCGATTTGCAGGTATGCTTGGCTTGGAGTTGCACACGGGGCCGCCGGTTCGGCAACACCAAAGGCGGCGGTTGAATCGCGCGCGCCACGGATCGGTACTTCACGCCGAGCTTGACGCTTGGCCGTGCCACGGTAGCGGCGGACGAAATCGGCGACATTATGCGCCAGGATTCGACGCAGCCAGCCAAGCCATTCCTGCTCGCTCTTGCCGCCAAAGTGCTCGAAGTCGCGAAACGCCTCCATCATCGTCTCTTGCACGATGTCCGAGGCATCGACCTTCGCCCGCAGCCACGTTTCAACCTGCGCCCGAGCGACAATTTCCAAGTAACTGCGGCAAAGGCCAAACAGCTTATCGCGGCAGACAGCATCACCCTGCCGGGCCTCAGCGATCAATTCAGCGACATTTTCAAATCGCGAATCCGACATGGGTAGGAGAGAGAGTGAGGAAATAAAAGATTTGAGATTTCAAGGACATCTTGGTTATCGATGCAGGGTTATCGATGCGGGGTTATAAATTGGGAAGATGCGAAGAGATGTAACTCATTGCAACCCTTCATCAATAACTGTACTTTAGGCGAATTTGGGCATTACTCGGTTAAATTGCTCTTTTCAAAAACACGGTTCTCGGCGATCGTTGCTGATGGAAAACTTTATCGAACCAATCGGGAGAGCCGAGGATGGCCAAGTATAAAGGTTCTTCCAACTGTCCGCAAGCGAATCGTAAAAACCTGCCCTAGAATGACTCCGTGATTTGGCGGCAAACGCTCTCACCCGGCGACCGGGTCGCGTGCCGCGTAGCGGCTCTACTGGCCATACGCACTGCGGGCCTTACACACTGCGGGGCGAACTTGTTTGGGGCGGTATCGCCGCTAACGCGGTTGTACTTTAATAGGCCGAAAGAATGCCGCCAAGCTCATCATTGGGAAAGTACGACCGTTATTTATTCTGCGGTGCTAAGCGGTTCGACAGCGATCTTGGAAAAGCAGCCTTGGTCTGTGATGTGCCGGATGGACGGCACGGTATGCTTCCATATCTAAACCAGGAAATGACCATAGGAAATCCGCCCAGCGGCCGGATTGGCAAGGATCTAAAACAGGCCGAAGTACATACACCTTGGCCATCGCTGAAATTAAGTACGGAATCAACAAAAATAAAAAGCCGTAAGTGCTTATCACTTATGGCTTTATAAATATCCCCGAGTGGGCTCGAACCACCAACCTTCGGCTTCGGAGGCCGACGCTCTATCCAATTGAGCTACGGGGACAGGTTAGGCTGTATTCTTTATAGCTAATTGGCATAGGAGCGACCAGCCCCCCAAGAGGATAGTCGCGGCGGATGGTCTTCAGCCTATAAAACACGGCAGATGAAGCACTTTAGGTATTCGGTCTCGGGGCAGGTGAACGAGACCGGGTGGTCGGCAGCCGCGCCGCGCTGTTCGAGTAGTTGGATGTCGCGGCCGCTCTGTTGGGCGACGCTCATTAACATCGAGAAGAAGTCGCCTTGCGATACGTGCCCGGAACAACTGCACGTCACGAGGATGCCGCCGGGCGTAAGAACGTCGATTGCCAGGCGGTTCAGCCGCGCGTAGGCGCGGAGGGCGTCGTCAACGCTGTTGCGGCTGCGGGCGAATTTGGGGGGATCGAGAATCATGCCGTCGAATTGCTCGCCGGACGCTTTCATCGCGTTGAGCGCATCGAAGGCGTCGCCGCTATCAAAACGGACGTTTGCGGCACGGTTCCGCTCGGCGTTCGCTTGGGCTTGGGTGATGGCCCGATGGCTAGAGTCGATGCCGAGCACTTCCCGCGCTTTGCCGAACACGGCGGCCGCGATGCTGAAGCCGCCGGTGTAGCAGAACATATCGAGGACGCGGCGGCCGTTCATATAGGCGGCGGCGGCGATACGGTTCTCGCGCTGATCGAGGTAGAAGCCGGTCTTTTGTCCATCGGATAGATCGACTCGATAGTGCAGTCCCTTATCGATGATTTCGACCGGCCCATCCGGCATGACTCCCCACGTTAAGCCTTGCTGTAGATCGAGTCCCTCGGCGCGAAGGATGTCGCGTTCCGCGCGGAGCAAGATGCCCTTGGGTTGGGCAAGCTCCACCAGCATCGGCACGATTTGCGGTCGCAGGGCAATGGCCTGGGCGGTGACTTGGACGACGAGGAAATCTGCGTAGCGATCGACGATGAGGCCGCTTAGTCCATCGGCTTCGCTGAAGACCATTCGCGCCGCGCCTTCGGGATCGGCATAGCCCAGGGCCTCGCGAAGCTGCCAAGCGGTCTGCAAACGCTGCCGCCAGAAGTGATCGTCGAGTTGCTGCTGGGCACTCCACGAATAAAGCCGAACGTGGATGCGACTCTTGCTATTAAAAATTCCCTTGGCGATGAACTCGTCGCGGTCGGTACACAAATCGACCACGTCGCCATCGGCTGGGCTGCCCTCAATGCGGTCGATGGCCGAATCGAGAACCCAAGGATGTCGTCCGAAGAACGGCTTGGCTTTACGCGGTTTGAGCAGAATACGGACCAAATGCGACTCCTTATTGGCGAAGGGGAAGCATTCTACTTTAGTCGCTTTCCTCGGTGCTCGCAAGCGTTGGGACGCATACGTTTCACATAAAGCCGCAAAGAACAAATTGTAAAGACGTGCCCGACCGCTCGATCGGCTTGAATTCGATGCGCCGTCGCGCCTTTGCACGAGCACTTTCTTTGCTTTAGTCACAATTCAGGTTTCAGAACCTTCTGTTTTGCCATGTATTTTCAGCCAGCGGGCGCGGCGGACCCAGAAGAAACGGACGGGGATGAAGATATCGACCACTTCGTCGGCGATGAGGAGGCCGCCAAGCACGGGGGCCGCCATCGCCGAGATGAC
>JANXOJ010000253.1 GCA_025353625.1 Planctomycetota bacterium
CGCATCCTCGACAACCTTAGCACGGGCCGGCTCGTAAACCTCGACGGGTTTCGCGATAAGGTTGAACTAATCAAAGGCGATATCTGCGATGGAGCCTTGGTCGATCGGGCCGCGGCCGGCGTCGATTGCATCTTTCACGAAGCGGCGTTGGCCTCCGTGCAGTGGAGCATCGACCGCCCGCTGGATAGCCACGCTGCCTGCTGCACCGGCACGGTGACGGTCTTGGACGCCGCTCGCCGAGCGGGCGTGCGACGGGTCGTCTTCGCGGCATCGGCAGCCGCATACGGCGATCAACCGTTAAGCAGCAAGCGGGAAACCGACGTCGTCGATCCTCTCTCGCCCTATGCGGCGGCCAAGCTAGCATCGGAACATTATTGCCACGCCTTCTCTGCCGCGTTCAAGCTCGACACCGTTGCCCTTCGTTACTTCAATGTCTTTGGCCCGCGACAAGACCCGGCCAGCCCCTACTCGGCCGTGATCCCGCTCTTTATCACCGCCATGCTTTCCGGCAAGCAGCCGTCGGTGTTTGGCGATGGCCGCCAATCGCGCGATTTTGTCTTCGTGGCCAACGTGGTCCGCGCAAACCTATTAGCAGCCGACGCACCCAACGTAGCAGGCCGCACCTTCAACGTCGCCGAAGGCCGCGCCACGGACCTGCTCAAATTGGTCGAACTTCTCAATCGCCTTCTCGGTACCAACATCCAGGTCAGGCACGAACCGGCACGCGTCGGCGACGTCCGCGAAAGCCTCGCCGACATCACTCAGGCCCGCAAGTGCCTCGGTTACGAACCGGCCATCGAATTCGATGAGGGCCTACGACGGTCCATCGAGTATTACCGGTCGATTGTCGGGAAGTAGGGTCGGTATCACCCTACACAAACACCATGCCCGACGATTCCTTCTCTCTCTTTGACGCCGATCCGTCCTCCCGGCAACCCGCCGAGCCGCCGCTGCTTACCGTTTGGCAATTGACCTCCGTCATTAAGGAGCTACTGGAAGCGGCCATTCCCACGGTTTGGGTGACGGGCGAGATATCGAACTTTTCGCGGCCATCGTCGGGCCATTGCTATCTGACGCTCAAGGACGACCAAGCCCAGATTCGCTGTGCCATCTGGCGCAACGTTTCGCAGCGGATGCGATTCGATCCACACGATGGCTTGGAAGTTGTTTGCCGCGGCCACTTGGATGTCTACGCGCCGCGAGGCACGTATCAGTTAATCGTGGAAAGCATCGAGCCCAAGGGCATCGGTGCGTTGGAACTTGCTTTCCGGCAACTTCGCGATAAGCTAGCGCGGGAAGGTCTTTTTGATCCGCAGAGAAAGCGGCCGCTGCCTTCGTTTGTGCGACGGATTGCCGTGGTAACGAGCCCGACGGGGGCGGCAATCCATGACTTTCTCCAGGTGCTGGGCCGACGATGGCGCGGAGCGGATGTCGTCATCGTGCCGACTCGCGTACAAGGCGAAGGAGCCGCCGATGAAATTGCTGCGGCGATTGCCGCTGCAAATCGTCTGCCGATGAAGATCGATTGCCTCGTCGTTACTCGCGGCGGAGGGAGCCTGGAAGACCTTTGGTGCTTCAACGAGGAAGCGGTGGTGCGAGCGATCCATGCGTCGCGGATTCCGGTCATTTCCGCTATCGGCCACGAGATCGACGTGACACTCTCCGACTTGGTTGCCGATGTGCGAGCTTTGACGCCCAGTGAGGCGGCGGAGCTCGTTGCGCCGGCTGCCGAAGATCTTTCGGCCCGATTCCGCGAGACCGGAAAACGGCTGGCGGCCGCCTTGCGCTGGCGAGTCAGCGCGGCTCGAGCACGGATCGATGCCGCATCTGGCCATCGCGCCTTCCGCCGGCCCATGGACCGCATCGAAGACCTCTCGCGGCGGTTGGACGAATTGGAAGGACGATCGACGCGGGCTATCAAGCAGCAGATGGCCATCGCCGCAAGTTCCGTCGAGAAACATGCGGCACGGCTCGACGCACTCAGCCCGCTGGCCGTGTTATCGCGCGGATTTAGTATTACGCAACGTGCCGATGGCGGGCAGATTATTCGCGACGCAAATGAGTTGAACTCCGGCGATCGGATCGTAACGCGACTCGGCAAGGGACGAGCGACAAGTCGCGTCGAGTAGCATTCGTCTCCATCGACATCTCGCACAGCGAGATAACTGCGCGAGATACGCGCGTTACCCGTGCCCATTCCGCGCCATGAGCAACGTCGGGTGCCGCATGATCCGGCCTTCGACCATGTAGACTACGTCTTCCGCAATGCTCGACGCCAAATCGGCGATCCGCTCCAAATTGCGGCTCACGGCGATCAATCTGAGCAGCGGCCCAACTTTTTCGGGGTTCTTGCGAATTGCGTTTTCCAGCGCAATGCGAACATCGGCCTTCATGCGGTCGATTTCGTCGTCGCGAGCCGTGATCGAAGCGGCCTGGGCCGCATCCGAATTCACCAGCGCGTCGATGCTGTCGCGAAGTAGAACTTGCGTCTTTTCGCACATCGAGCCTAAGTCGCAGGCCACATCGGGCGGCGGGTCGATGACCAGTCCGCGAACTTTGCGGGCGATGTTCACGGCCATGTCGCCGATCCGCTCCAGGTCGTGGTTGATCTTGAGGGTGGAGACGATCATCCGCAAGTCGCCGGCCACCGGTTGGTAGAGGGCGAGCGTCTTGAGACATTCTTCCTCGACTTCGATCTCGCGGAGGTCGATATCCTCATCGCGATCTTCAACTTCCTGTGCCAGTTCGTCGTCGCGCATCTGAACGGCTCGAACGGCCTTTTCGACCTGACCTTCGACCATCGCGCAGAGCGATAGGAGTTGCTGCTTGAGCTTGCTGATTTCGCGTTGAAGATGCACGGCCATGCGGGGAGCCTCCAAATGAAGTCTATACAATAACCATGATAGTCGAAACGTCAAGGTTTACCAAAGGCCGATTCTCAAAGATTGCCGTGAATTTGTTGGTGGTGCCGGCGTCCCGCCTGCCACTCTACCAGCAAATACTTTACAGACCGCTAACAATCGGCGATAATCGCGGCTACCAATTATTTGGCAGACTCTGTCTGCCGTCCGCCCGCCACGCACGTTACCCTGCGGATGTTATGAAATGATGAATCTGGTCCTGATTGGCTACCGCGCTACCGGCAAAACGACCCTTGCCCGGCTTCTGGCCGAACGCCTCGGCTGGGAGTGGATCGATGCCGATGTAGAAATCGAGCAGCGGGCGGGAAAATCGATCGCCCAAATCTTCGCCGACCAGGGTGAAGCGGCCTTTCGCGACTTGGAAGCCGGTGTAATTGCCGAGCTTTGCCATCGGCCAAAGTTGGTGGTGGCCGCCGGCGGAGGTGCTCCCCTGCGGGAGGAAAGTCGTCGAGCGATGCGACGAGACGGCAAGGTCGTCTGGCTTACGGCCAAGCCGGAAACGATCCTTGCGCGGATGTCCGGCGATGCCACCACGGCTGGCCGCCGCCCGAATTTAACGAACATGCCGCCACTGGAAGAGATCGTGCAGTTGCTCGGGCGTCGCGAGTCGATATACCGCGAGACGGCCCATTTTTCCGTCGATACGGAGGGGAAACCACCCGCACAACTGGTTGCGGAAATCCTCGCGCACCTCGATATTCTCGGTCTCAGCGGACCCACGGCGTGAACCAAATCCTTGCCATCCCGATCGGTATCCGACTAGCGATTCTCGCCCTGCTTGGCACGATTGCCGGCGCGGCGATCAATTGGGGCATCTACCGACTCGCCTGGTATCCGCGTGCCATCGGACCTTGGACGCGACCCCTGCCCGACGCCCCCGCGCGACAATTTTGGGACGGACTGCCGGTGCTCGGTTGGCTCGGCCTGCGGCGCGAGGCGAACTTGCACGGCAGCGGCTTCTGGCTCCGGCCGATGGTGCTGGAACTGCTTACGGGGACCGCTTTTGCTTTGTTGTACTGGTGGGAGATCGTTCAATGTGAGCTGATTCCGAAAGCCGTTCTTTCGCCGATCAATTCCCCTGGGTTGCCCGTGCTTCGGCATGAGCAGTTCTTCGCCCACCTTGTGCTGCTTGGCTTCATGCTGGTCGCATTTTGGATCGACATTGACGAGATGACGATCCCGGACGGTGTTACCATCCCCGGCACGCTCGCGGGACTTGTGATTTTAAGCGTCTTTCCCTTTGCGTTGTTGCCGGACTTCCTCGTTGGCCCATTTGGCCCGGACAGTCCGCCGATCGAAACCTCCGTCTGGCACACGGCCCCGATCGATTATGAACCCTGGCTCTCGCCCACCTGGACGGGCAGCGCGGCCCTGGTGGGGGCAATTGCCGGCTTTTGCACTTGGTGTGCCGCCTTGCTGCCGGGACGCTGGTACACCCGCCACGGCTACGGTCGAGCGATGCGTGTTTTTTGGGCGCGCACCGTTCGGCAACGCGGCACCTACGCGCTTGCGGCAATAGCCCTTCTCGGATCGGCTGGAATCGCCGGTGTGTGGCACGTCGGCGGCATCCATTGGGCCGGGCTGTCGAGCGGCATCGCCGGTTTGGTAATCGGCGGCGGCTTAATTTGGATCGTCCGCATCCTCGGCTCCGCCGTGTTGCACCGCGAGGCGATGGGCTTCGGCGACGTGACGATTTTGGCCATGATAGGGGCCTTCCTTGGCTGGCAGGCGGCCGTGATCGTCTTCTTCGTTGCTCCATTGGCCGGGTTGGTGATCGGCATCGTTCGCCTTGTGGCTCAAGGCGAAAAGGAAATCCCCTACGGCCCGTTCCTTTGTCTTGCCGCCGTCGGAACCGTTCTCTGCTGGAATCCTATATGGGAAAGAACGTCGCCCTACTTCGGCCTCGGCTGGAAACTGATTGTCGTACTCGTCGTGTGCCTCGGTTTGATCGTGGTGCTGTTGCCGATGGTGCGTTGGATGTTGGCGGTTTTTAGGCGGTGAATGTCGCTTCCGCTGAGCCGTACGACGGCAACAGATCGATCTCCTCGCTTGCGCGTTGGGTCGGTATGCCAACTAGATCGGCGTATTCTGCTTGAACCCACTCCGGCCTCGGCGGGTAGTTTCCATAAAACCGCTTGATGTAATGCCGGTGCCAACGCGAGGGGCAGTGCGGCTCCCAGCCCAATCGCTGCATGAATCGCCTGGAAATACGCCAGTTGCTCACGTCGCACAACAGCGCGTCGCTGCGCTTCAATCGGGCGATCTCGTCGAGAGCCTCCGCGCCGACGCGAATCGACCGCATGCTAGTTTCGCTTGCGGAAACGACATAAGCCAAGGCCAGGAAGTTGGAGAATCGCAGCGGCTGGTTGTAATAGATCAGCAAGCGGTCGCCATCGCGCCGCTCGTGCCACCACTTCCCCCACCAGAGGACTTCCGGCCCTACGAGAATCTTGGGCCAGGGTCGCAGCATTACCCCCATCAAGCGGCCATCGACCACTTCAATGACCCCAAAACGCCGTTTTCGGAGCAACGCTGCGTTATTGGCAAGATCGGTAGCTTTAGCGAATAACAACATGAGGGTAGTATCGGCAATTTAGCGTACCACCTTCTTTCAACTTCACGACACATTGCCGCGTCAGCGCGTCGAGACCGCGCCATCGTTACTCTTGGCACTTCCGACAGGATATCCGCAAATTCGTATCTTTTTAGCGGAGTGGAAATGTGTATTCG
>JANXOJ010000274.1 GCA_025353625.1 Planctomycetota bacterium
CGAATAAGAAGAACCTCAAGCCGCTGATGGCCCCGGTTATTTTAGGTCGCTTGGTCTGGCAGGATCCGACTCCGGTCAAGACGGCAAGCACGCCGATGTGGCTTTGGGTTGCGATAACGGCGAGTATTGTCGTGGTTGGGATTGGTGCCGCAATGTTCGCCCATCGGTTCAGTCATCGCCCCTTGTCACCCTTGCGGGTGGGTTTGAGCCACGATTCCGACTCCCCATCGGTCGATCAATGGCTTGACCAAGCCCAGTCCGGGGAGTTAATCTTAGATTCTGTGCCGGAGAGAGTTGTCGGCGGCGACGGGGAGCCGATACCGAACCGGTTATCGGGGAATATATCCTGGGAAAATGGCGAATCTACAACGGGCATCACGAAGGTTAGGTGTTTATTGGACGGACCCTCGAGTTGGTCCGTCCTGAGTTCAGATTGTTGGGTCTACCTTCGAGTTGGTCCATCCTGAATTCAGATTGTTGGGCGGAATTGAACGTCCGTCCCAGCGCGGGTTGTACCAGTTATCGATGTAGTTTGATTTACAGAATAAGGGTGGTCTGTCATGGCCGAACAAGTCAAAGATCCGGTAGTGATCGAGGATGAAGATCAACTAGAGGATGAATCCTTTAGCGAGCGTTTCATGGACTGGGTGCGGACCGAAGCGGTCTGGTACGCCGGGAGCTTTACGGTCCACTTGCTGGGGCTTTCGCTCCTGCTGTTGATGGGTAATATCAGTGGCCCATCGGGGCTTGGCGACGCCGTGAATCTCGAAGCCGCCGATCAAGAGCCCGAGAAGAAAGAGCCCGAGCGTTTCGACAAGTTCGACGCGGGCGAAATCGAAGACACGCCGCCGGTGGAACTGGACGTTGATCCGACCCTGGAAAAGGTAGGCCAAGAGGCCCAGACCGAGGAAATCAACGACAAAAGCGAAAAGTTCGAGCACAAGGGTGGCGGCATGACCACCGGAATGAAGGACGTCGTTAGTGCCGGTGCGGGCGTTTTGGCGTTCGGCCCCGGTGCCAAAGTCACCGGCCCTCAAGGCACGGGTGTCGGAGTCGGCTTGAGCAAAAATACGGGCACGGGCGGCGAGGGAACGGGCTTTGGCACACGCGGCAGCGGCCACCGCAAAGCCATGCTCGCCCAGGGCGGTGGCACCAAGCATACCGAACGGGCTGTGACGATGGCCCTGATCTGGCTCGCCAACCATCAGCTTTCCGATGGAAGTTGGAGCTTGCAAAACTACACGCAACGCTGCATCGACGGCGGCAAAGCATGTACCGGCCAAGGGGCCGTTAAGGCGGACGCCGGTGCCACCGGCTTGGGCCTCTTGCCCTTCTTAGCGGCCGGGCAGACGCACAAGTCCAAGGGGCCGTATAAAAATCATATCGGTGCCGGCATCAACTGGCTCGTACGCCACCAACAGGCCGATAGCGACTTGGCCAAGGATGCCGAACAGCCGATGTATTCCCACGGGCTGGCGACCATCGCACTGTGCGAGGCGTATGGCCTCAGCGGCGATCCGGGCGTCGGCAAGGCAGCCCAACTCGCCGTCAATTATATTCTCAATGCCCAGAACGCTGCCGACGGCGGATGGCGATACCACCCCAAGGAAGCGGGCGACACATCGGTCGTCGGTTGGCAGTTGATGGCCCTCAAGAGTGCGCACATGGCGGGCCTGAACGTCGGCGGTTCGGTCTTTTCCGGCACCAGCAAATGGCTCGATTCGGTTTCGATTCAAAACGGCACCGAGTACGGCTATCAGCCCGCCGGAGGGTCATCGCCCACAATGTCGTCGGTGGGCCTTTTGTGCCGCCAGTATCTGGGTGCCAAGCGCGACAATCCGATGCTCGTTGGCGGCATGAAGTATCTGATGGATCGCTTGCCCAAAGAGGACATGCCGAATATCTACTATTGGTACTATGCGACTCAGGTCATGCATAATATGGGCGGCTACGATTGGGACACCTGGAATCGCAAAATGCGCGACTTGCTGGTCCACACCCAGATTCGCGACAACACGAGTTGTGCGTTTGGAAGTTGGCCGCCGCCGACAGCCGATCAATGGGCCACGTCCGGCGGTCGCGTAATGTCGACTGCGCTTTCCGCGCTGACGCTGGAAATCTACTACAGGTATCTGCCGCTCTTCAAGGCTGAAGCGGGCGGAGATGCTGGGGGTGCCGGCGCACCCGTCGCGAAGGCACCCGCTGCCGCCAAAGATGAAGCCGGCGACAAAGCCGAAGACCCGGCCGCAAAGCCCAAGGCACCCGCCAAAGGAGCAAAAGCCAAGGCCGCGAAATAGGCACGGCAAGTAGGCCCACTCTCTTACTTACCTTTCCGCCGTGGAACCCCGCGTTGTCGTCCTTCTGGACACCGATTTCCGGCGGGGGGCAGGAGAACTGCATGGTCCGTTGGAGTCCCGGCTTTAGCCGGCTGGTAGCACAATATCGCCGCCTAAAGGCGGAACTCCAACAGGCAGTCGGCAACTTTGCAGTTCTCTTGTCGGCGGGGGGGGAATTCATATCTTTT
>JANXOJ010000314.1 GCA_025353625.1 Planctomycetota bacterium
AACGACTTCGGCCGAATCGCGCCCCCAGGGCCGGCCCATCGCCAAACGACTTACGTCAAAAATCCCCTCCTCAAGCGATGATCGAATACGCCAAGAATCTCCAAAAATCCCGCAGAATCCGAGCTTGCTGGCGAACTTGGGTTAGCTTGTCTTCAATTCACCGGTACCGGAGTTCCCTCCGGCGTAAATCGTTCGAGAATCTGCCCGAGAATCCGCTGCTCGAGGACCGTATCGCGGCCTTGCGGAATCCAACCGGAGTTGAACCCTGTGGGCTGGTCGGGATTGAAGACCCGCGTGAGCGACGAATCGTTGCGGAAAGTGGCCGAACCGGCGGTGGCATGTTCTGGCTGAACGACGTTTTCAAGTTCTTTGAAGACGGCCACATCGACCCAGAACCCGCCGTTCTGGGCAGGTATGACCTTCACCACCGCGCGACGACGAATGGATTGCAATGTGCTTTCCAGTTTGTTGTAACCATCGGCCGAGTCGTGGTCCCACGGTTCCAGGTACGTGGCTCCCGTCTTGTAATACGTATCGATGCGGCCTTCCGTAAATGTATCGCCGAGTTGCCGCACGGGGTCTTCCCGTTCAACGCGGAAGTATTCACCAACGACATCGACCACGCCGTCCCAAACTTGATCGTGGTTCGCAAGGGGAATGCATGCAGGATTGTCGTAGGAGACCGGCGCGGGCTGATTTGGCCAACGCAAAGAGGATACGCACCCCCCAAAGGCAAGCAAACCGAAAATAGCCGCGAGCCGGATGCGCATGGCGAAAATAAATGTCGATTGAAGATGAGAAGTCAAGGATTTGTGCAACACCCCTGCGGATGGGGCGGTCGCACGGCGTAGTGTCGCAAGAATCGCGAAGCGGGGCAAGGGCAGTTTGGGGGAATCTGGCGTAGAGAAGATCGGTGCGCGAGGTTATAGTTTATAGGGAAATAGACCCGCAATTTGCCTATATTCGCTCTTGGGGAAGAATCGCGCTCAATGGCCAACCGTTATTCATCGAATTTCGCCCGCCGGGACTTGGTCGCCGGTCTGACGGTGGCCGCGATTGCCGTGCCGCAGGCGATGGCCTATGCCTTGATCGCTGGAATCGATCCGGCGTATGGCCTTTATTCGGCCATCGTGGTGACCGCCGTCGCGTCGATTTTCGGCTCGTCGGCCCATTTGATGAACGGCCCGACGAACGCAATTTCGCTCGTCGTCTTCAGTTCGGTGGCGTTTCTGGGATCGGACAAGTTGAATGCCTACGAGGCCACGTTCCTTTTGGCCGTCATGGCCGGGGTGATCCAGATTCTCGTGGCCGTCTTCCGTTTGGGCGACCTCACGCGCTACATCTCCGAATCGGTGGTGATCGGCTTCATGGCTGGAGCCGGGTTTCTGATCGGTTTGACGCAGATTGCAAACCTTCTCGGCCTTACGGAGCAAGGTACCGGGCATCAACATATACTCCTGCGGCTTTGGTTGACGCTCACGCAAGGCGGCGCGGTAAACTATCGAGCTCTGGCCATCGGCGTGGGGACGGCCCTGCTGGTGATCGCCTTGCGGAAAGTTACGCGGAAGTTTCATCTGCCGCGCTTCGATATGCTTGTCGCCTTGACGCTCGCGGCAACGGTTGCGGCCATGCTCGGCTGGTCGCAAGGTGCCGACGGCATCAAGCCTTTGGTGAACGTCGTTGCTGAGATCAAGGCGGGCCTGCCCACGTTCCACGTTCCGCAGATTAGCACCACCTGGATCAAGGAGATGTCGGGCAGCGCGTTGGCCGTTGCTTTTCTGGGGCTTTTGGAAGCCCTCTCGATCGCCAAGGCGATCTCGCATCAGACTCGCCAACCTTTAGACTACAATCGCCAGTGCCTTGCCGAGGGGCTGGCCAACGTCTGCGGCGGATTTTTCCGCTGCCTGCCAGGGTCGGGGTCGCTGACGCGCTCGGCGATCAATTTTCAGTCTGGGGCAGCGACCCGCTGGTCGGGCGTCTTTGCCGCCGTGGCCGTGGCCATCGCCGTCTGGCTTTTTGGGCCGATGGCCCGCTTTATCCCCAAGGCGTCTCTAGCGGGCATTCTGCTCGTCACGGCCGCCGGATTGATCGATTTACGGCGAATCAGCCATGCCGTGCGCGCGAGCCGCTTCGATGCGGGCCTCGTATTGGTCACCGCTTTTTCCGCCGTGCTGATCGGCGTCGAGTTCTCGATCTTAATCGGCGTGGGCCTTTCGATTCTGATGTTTGTCCCCCGCGCCGCGCGGCTCAAGGCGACCGAGCTGACCGTCAGCGCCGAACGCGTGATTCGCGACCGCCAGCCGAACGATCCCGACTGCACGCGGATGGTGCTGCTCGATCTGGAAGGCGAGTTCTTCTTCGGCGCGGCACCGGAGTTGGATCGTTACTTCGACGATCTTCGCGAGCGAGCGGCACTCAAGGTCGTCGTGCTCCGCGTCAAGCGGACGCGCAACCCGGATATCGTTTGCATGGAGCGACTCCAGCATTTTATCGTGGAGATGCAGACCAAGGGCGTGCCGGTGATACTGTGCGGCGTGCGATCCGATTTTTCACAAGCGATGGATAATCTGAAATTCAACGCTTTTCTGCCCACCCAACGAATTTTCATGGAAGACGCGGCAGCACAGGGTTCGGCGACGCTTTCGGCAGTACGTCTTGCGTATGAGTTGATCGGTGACGACCTTTGCTCGCATTGCCCCCAACGCAAGCCCCCCGAGCCGAGCAACGGGGCGTTGTATTACCAAATCTAAGCCCGTCACTGGGGTTCGCACTTCAGCGAGGGTGCGCCGTACATGTCTACCCGCCGGCGCGTGAAGAAATGCCATCTGGCCCAACTCCCAGGGGCGTGTACGCTCCTTCCTGCCGTAGGCTTAGTCGGCCCGAAGTCTACGTCGGGTAACACTTGACCGGCGGGCCGTTTTCGTGTACAATGGCAGGCTTTCCAGTTCAGTTCCCCGGATCGTGCGAGGAGAGTTTTTCGATGCGACGACAGGACGTCCGCAACGTGGCCATCATTGCCCACGTTGACCACGGCAAGACTACAATGGTCGATTGCATGTTGCGCCAAAGCGGTCGCTATCGCGATACGCAGCTCGTCGGCGAGCAGATTCTCGATTCCAACGATCTGGAACGCGAGCGGGGAATTACCATTCTCGCCAAGAATATCGCCATTCCCTTCAAGGGCGTGAAGATCAACCTCATCGACACGCCGGGCCACGCCGATTTTGGCGGCGAGGTCGAGCGCGTCCTCCGGATGGCCGATGGGGCCTTGGTTCTCGTTGATGCGGCCGAGGGGCCGATGCCGCAGACGCGGTTCGTCCTCTCGAAAGCCCTCGAATGCGGCTTGCAACCGATCGTCGTAATCAATAAGGTCGATCGCCCCGACGCTCGACCGCATGAAGTGCTGGACGAGGTCTTCGACTTGTTCCTTCAACTGGGTGCCGACGATCTACTGGCCGACTTTCCCCATATCTATGCCAGCAGCAAGCAAGGCTTTGCCACGCACGACCTCGATCATCCGGGCGACTCCGTCGAGCCGCTCATGGATATGATTTTGGAAAAAATTCCCGGCCCGGAAATCGATGCCGAGGCCCCGCTGCAATTGCTCGTGACTACGCTCGACTGGTCCGACTACGTGGGCCGCATCGCCATTGGCCGCATTTATTCCGGCGAAGTCCGCCCGGGGCTGGATGTCGCATTGATGCAGAAGAACGATGTCGTCACCTCGTCGCGGATCGTCTCGTGCATGGTCTTTGAGGATCTCGGCCGCGTCGAGGTCCAGTCGGCAGCGGCGGGCGACATCGTGGCCCTCGTTGGGTTGGAGAAGATTGAAATCGGCGATACCGTTTCCGACAAGGCCGCACCCCGCGCGATGCCGCGCCTGGTGTCGATGAGCCGACGCTCAAAATGACCTTTGGCGTCAACACGTCGCCGCTGGCCGGTCAGGAAGGCAAGTACCTCACCAGCCGCCACCTTCGCGAACGGCTCATGAAAGAAGTGCAAAAGAACGTCGCTCTGCGCGTCGAGCCGGTTCCGGGCACCGAGCAGTTCTCCGTCGCCGGTCGCGGTATCCTGCATCTTTCCGTATTGATCGAGACGATGCGCCGCGAAGGCTTCGAGCTTTCCATCGGCAAACCGCACGTCATCCTTCGCAATAACGACGGCGTCACCGAAGAGCCTTTCGAGTCGCTCGTCGTCGAGGTGCCGGAAAGCCAGACCGGCCCGGTCATGGAAATGGCGGGCCAGCGTCGCGGGCAGCTCGTCGATATGTCCTCCCACAACGGCTATTCCTACATCGTCTTTTCCATCCCGGCTCGAGGCTTGATCGGCATGCGGACCCGGCTCTTGAACGCCACGCAAGGTACCGCCGTGATGCACCACCGCTTCGAGAGCTACAAGCCCATGGAAGGCGATATCGAGACGCGGCCGACCGGCGTTTTGGTCTCTCTGTGTGGCGGCCGGGCGGTCGCCTATGCTTTGGACACTTTGCAGGAGCGATCCGAGTTGCACGTCGGCCACAACGATACCGTCTACGAAGGGATGATCGTTGCCGAGAATAGCCGCGGCGACGACATGAACGTCAATCCGACCAAGGAAAAGAAGCTTTCCAACATGCGAGCGGCGGGCAACGACCGCAACATTCTCATCCGCCCCCCGCGGCGGATGTCGCTGGAAGAGGCGTTGGAATTCATCGAAGACGACGAACTGGTGGAAGTCACGCCGACGCAGATTCGGCTCCGCAAGATCATGCTCAACGAACACGACCGCAAGCGCGCCTCGCGCAAAGCGGCAACCGTGGGTGCCTAATATTCTCATCGCGCTTTGCGAGAAAAATTTCCCCCACGCTTCGCGTCGTCGAATCCAATCCGACAGCCTGTTTTGGACAAATTGGAAATGGAAATGTCCATTCTTCTAAGATAGAATAGACCTCCAGGCCAAGGAGTTTCTCGATGAATGCGCAACGACGACGCTTTGGCACGGACCAGAAGCCTACCATTCTTAAGTGGTGTCCGGTCGAATAAAAGAAGTGTAAAAGCAATGTTGGTGATGGCTGTGGGGCAGTGCCGGCAGGTTTAGGCAACACGGAGGATCGGAAGGAAATGGCTTGCCGACTGGCCGCTGCCTCGGCCGCGCGATTGGACAGCCTTGGTCCATGAATCGCGACCAATGCCGAGTTAGACGCGATCCGCCACAGTGTCGAGAGCAGCCGGCCCTGCGTCCGCGCGGCCGGCCCAAAAAGTCGGATACCGAGCCATTATTAGACCTGTCCCGTTTTGGTCCGCCGTATTGGTCCCGCGCAGCGGATCGTGGGGAATTACGTCGAGCATTTCAATCGGGTGCGCTTGCGCAGCACCATCGGCCTACGTCGCACCGGCGGGTAAATTGGGGGCCGTGAGGCGGAGATATTCGCCGCGGGAGATCGCAAACTGACCGAGGCGCGGGAAAGGAGGAAAGCGCATCGCGAGGCGTCGCGCCTTGAGGCAGTTGCCTGAGAAGCCGATGCGCGATAGGATGGCGAACGACCTGGGTGCAGGATAGGGCTCCGGTGGGAACCGACCCGAGCACCGCCCCAGAGGCCAAGACCGAAAGGCGGGCCGCTGCGCTGTTGATGCACGCCGCCCATCTTTATCCTTCCGGATTGGCACCCAGCATCCGATTCGAGTACCTGCTTTACCCTATTACACCACTATAAACCGGCGATTACACCACTATAAACCGGCGATCGGCCTTCCAGTTCACGTTGAACCAAAACACGAGTACACCGTGTGTCTCGCAAAATCCAACCGTAGTTCGCCTCGTCAACGCCCAGGTCAACAACAACTTCGGTCCCACTCCCATCAGAAACACTTACCATGAATACCCCATGCAAGTCCGGCGCAACGACGCTACTGCTCGCCGCGTGTGTAGGTCTTCTTTCCAGCGGTACGCCCCTGGCTGGCGCAAGCTTCACCTGGGACGCCGATGTCTCCACGTCGGGCGTTCAGGACGGAAGCGGAACGTGGAACACCTCAACTGCGGTCTGGTGGAACAGTAGCGCGGACGTTGCCTGGCCCAACACATCGTCCTCGGATGCCGTCTTTGGCAACAATGGCACGGCCGGCACCATCACGATCAGCGGAAGCATTACGGTCCAAAGCCTGACGTTCAACCCCGTGGCCAGCAGTAATTATTCGCTCACCGGTGGAACAATCAACTTGGGCGGAACGCCCGTCATCACGACGAGCGCGAACGCCACGATCGGAAGCGTTTTGACGGGCGCGGTTGGTTTCACGAAAGCTGGCAGCGGGACGCTGTCGCTATCGAACCCATTTTCGACCGGCGGGGGGACCGTCACCATCAACGGCGGCAAGTTAACTTTCCTTTCCAGTGCGACATTTTCGAGCACTCGCGCACTGGCGATCACCTCCGGCACGGTCGAATCGGCCGGAACGCTATTTCTAAATGTAAGCACGTCCGTGAATCCTTCGTTCGACATCGTCGGCACCGGCATGTTGCGTCTCACGTCAAACACGAATAACGCCTCGAATCCGGACATCTATTTTGGTTCTAACCATAGTGGAACATCATTTTGGGGTGCCCGTTTGGATGCGAATCTCGATTTAGGCAACACGCAGCGGTATGTGTATGGCAAGACTGGGCATAATGGCGTTGGCCAATTTGGCCTCGGAAGTGCTGATTGCCAGTTGAACGGTTCGATTTCTGGTTCCGGCGGCTTGACATTCATTGCGCAAAACAGTCTTAGCGATATGGAAGTGCCCTTCGTGCTCAGCAAGGCAAACTCATTTACCGGCCCGGTGGAAATCCAACGCGGCTCGCTCTACATCAGCAATACAGCCGCCTTGAGCCAAGCAAATGTCCTCACGCTCGATCCAACGATAGGCAACAATGCCCGTTTCTTCCTCGACGGCAC
>JANXOJ010000339.1 GCA_025353625.1 Planctomycetota bacterium
GCACCACAATGATCGTTGACTCGCTTGAGATTTAAGGGTTTGAACCGCGAGCTATCTGCCCAAAGCGGGGGGCGGCTGCGTGTCGTCAACAACCAAAGTGCCTATCTTCCGCTTAAGGGTGGTGCCCCGTCGCCCAAATCGATCCGTAAAGAGCTGAAATCGATGTTGCAGCCGGATTAGGACCATGCCTATAATCCGCCAAAGTATTAGGCAGACTCCGTGTGCCGTCAATGAGAAAAAAAGATCGCGATTCGGACGGCAGACGGAGTCTGCCTGATATATTGCGTCAACTTCCCCTGATACGGGTTCTCGCCGTGCATCGAACTACTAAAACAGAACGGATTTCGGTGCTTAGGACCATTCTCGTCGCAATGGCTCCTGCCGTTATTCAAGTCGCGGCTTGGGCCCAGGAAAACGGTAACGACGGCTCTCCGGCAACTTCACAAAGCAGTATTACGCCGGTTCAAAGTAACGGCGGCTATCCCGATGGCATTTATAACCGCGCCGTTCCGGGGCCGCCGACCACCCCCACGCAATCGAGTCGGCCCACCGACTGGCCGAGTTCTCCCGCAGCACCGGCCGTTCAAGTAACTGCTCAGCCTCCCTATGGCCCACAGTACGAGCCTTCTACTTCGGCCCCGGCGGTCACAAATCAAGCCCCTTATACGACCGCGCAGTTTGACCCCTTGGTTCGGCAGCCCGCATTGGTCGATGCCAAACTTTGTGAAGGGGCCCAAATCCTCGCCCGCGTTGGCAACGACGTGGTCCTTACGAGCGATGTCCTGGCGGGGATCGACGATCTGATCGCAAAGAGCCGCGACCGCATCCCAGCCGACCAGGTTGCCACCCAGCGCGCGGCCGTCGTGACCGAAGTCCGCGCCGGAATCCAGGAGTATCTCGAACATATCAATGATGCCGACCCGGCGGCAGGTATTTCGCCACAACGTCGCGGGCTGATCCAGACGTTGATTCGCCAGCAAATTGAAATCAAGCTCATCTACCAAGACTTCCGGCACAATGTACCCAAGGAAGCCCTGCCCAACGTCGAAGAGAGCGTCAGCAAACACTTCGTCGAGACGCAGCAGAAGGCCCTGATGAAGCGAGAAAAGGTTGCCTCGCCGGGCGAGTTGGAATCGGCCCTGCGTGCGAAGGGCAGTTCGCTGGACCGCGAGAAGCGGACCTTCATGGAGCAGATTGTCTCGCAGCAGTGGATTCAGAAGGAGCTAAAACTAGGCGACGCGCAGGAGGAAGTCACGCATGAAGACATGCGTGCCTGGTATCAGGCCCACCTCAAGGATTTTGAAAAGCCGGCCCGTGCCCGCTGGGAGGAAATCTCCATCGCCTTCGCTCGACATCCCACGCAGGAAGCAGCCTACGCAGCGATGGCCGCTTTGGGCAATCAGGTCTTGGCCGGCGCTTCGTTTCCTGAAGTCGCCAAGGCGAGTTCCGATGGCGTGACCGGCAAGCAGGGAGGCGTTCAAGATTGGACGACCAAAGGCAGTTTGACGTCCGAGGAACTCGATAAGGCGATCTTTACGCTTCCACCTGGACAGCTTAGCCAGATTGTGGAGTCCAAAGTCGCCTACCACATCATCCGCGTGGTCGAGCGACAAGATGCGACTCGCACGAGTTTTCTCGACGCGCAGAAGGAAGTCAAGGAAAGCATCAAGAAGGAGCGGATGCAGAAAGCCTATAAGGAATTTGTCGACAAGATACGCAAGGAGTACCCTGTTTGGACGATCTTCGACAATCCGCTCCAACAGCCCCGCAAAGCCGACGAGGATGATCGATATTCTTCGCGGTAGGTCGGTTTCGACCAGGATTTGTGCGGGCCGCGAAGAATGCCGAAATACCGTCTCTTTATCGTGCCATCCCGTGCGTCTCTGCGTGCGCCACGGATGCGGAACTTCTGCAGTGTCTACCCAAAGTTAAAAAAATCCTCTTCTAGGCCCGGCCATAAAGGCAGAAAAGTCGCGAACGTCTCATTGATAGCCGTATACAGTACCGTTGACGGCATAGTCCCCGGCCGCGACAATGATCCGCGTCCCATCGACCCCGAACACCGGTAAGACATTTTTATGCAAGCGGCACCCATCAAACTACTTTACGATGGCCAATGCGCGCTCTGTCGGCGGGGAATGGAACAATTGACGCGACGCGATTCCAAGGGGCTGATTGTGCCGGAGGATATTTCCGATCCGGCCTTCGACCCGACCCGCTATGGACTGACTGCAGAACAGGTGCGGACGGTATTACACGTTGCAATGCCGGACGGCCGCGTCCTACGAGCGATGGAAGCGGTGCGCGCGGCATACGGTGCCGTAGGGCTTGGCTGGCTCGTGGCACCGACCGGTTGGCCCGTTATTCGACCGCTCGCCGATTTCTTTTACCGCATTCTCGCCCGCCATCGCTTGACGGTCAGCCGCTTGCTGGGCCGGAAGTGCGATTCGGGAAGCTGTTCCATCCACTCCCACCGATAGCCGGCGAGTCGATCGGATGCCGCCGATACGGTCTCGTCATAAGACTGTAAGAGTTTCTGTTTCAACGGAAATGACACGGCCATCCTGGCCGTGTCTCTCCACGGGCTGAAAGCCTGTGCCACAAAATTCTGTACAGGCCCTATGGCACTTGCACAAACAGATTCCCCTCGCGCATTTCCAACGCGCTCGTCGTCAATTCGGTCCAAAACGATCGGTTGTGCGAGATGACGATCAACGCCTGCGGCAGACCGAGAATGAGTTTGAGGAGCCGCTCGATAACGGCGTCGTCGAGGCCCATGTCGGGTTCGTCGAGGAGCAACACGTCGGGCCGCATCGCCAGGACCGCAGCCAGCGAGACGAGCCGTTTTTCGCCGCCGGATAGGTGATTCGTAACGCGATGTTCAAAGCCGTTCAGCCCGAGCGATTTGAGGGTCTCGGCGACGATCAGGCGGACTTCATCGCGCGGCTTGCCGAGATTTAGCGGTCCAAAGGCGACATCCTCGGCAACGGTCGGGCAGAACAGTTGGTCGTCCGCATCCTGGAACAAAAGTCCCACGCGGCGACGGACTTCATGGAAATCCGTCTCGCCTCGGCGGACTTTGCCGAAGACTTCCACCCTTCCGTTGGTTGGCCGCAGAAGCCCCACAATCAAGTGTAGGAGCGTCGTTTTGCCGCAACCGTTCGGGCCGAGCAAGGCGACCCGTTCACCTTGCCGCAAGCAGAAATTGCAACCGCGCAGAACGGTTCGATCGGGGCTGTAGGCAAAGTCGATATTGTGGAACTGAATGAGCGGTTCGTTCATAACCAACCCATCCACTCGATGCCGACAAGGAGCGATACGATCGTTGCGGCCACGATGCAAAATGGCACGTCGCGCCGTCGAGAAAATGCAAAGTGGTCGAGCATGTAGTACTTGCCCGTAAACCCACGGCACTTCATCGCCGCGAGCGTCCGTTCGCTGCGGTCGAAGCCGCGAATCAACAACATGCCGACGAGGTGCCCGAACGTCCGGTAGGTGTGGCCGTTCATCTTAGGCCGAAAGCCGCGAACCTTGGCCGCCGCGCGGAGCCGTGCATATTCGCGATTGAGAACGTCAAAATAGCGAATCATAAATAGCAGCAATTGGGCCAGCTTTTGCGGGATGTGGAGGTGCGCTAATGCGTGCCCGAGCGTCACGGCATCCATCGTGCCGATCAGCCCGATCGAACCAAGCAATACGGCGTTTGCTTTCAATGCCGCGATAGTTGCCAGTCGCAATCCATCGCGTCTTTCCATTGCGGGCACGGTCCAGAACAGCACCAAGGCCAGCAGAATGAGCAATATCTCCAGCGGCAGCAAGCGGCGGATTACGTCGCCGATCTTTATCCTTGCCACGACTACCAACGAAATTGCTACGGCAAGCCCTGCGAACATCGTCGGCATGGTTCGAGCCAGGGCCACGACAATTGCAAAGGTCGCGGCGAAAAGTATCTTTGCGCGGGGATCAATCGCGTCCAACAAGGACCGACCCGAGTGCAAGGGATGAAGCGTATGTTTGAACATGAAGGCGTGGCAAATAAATCCGACTGAATAACGTTACGACGTTCACCGCTTGACGGCCTTCACATAAAAGCCAATGCCGGCAAGACCGAGGATGAATCCGATTCCGCCCAGGATATCGCGAAAGCGGGTTTGCGCTTCATAGCGGTCGATTTGCAGCCGCAGTTCAATAACTTGGACCTTGATGGCGGCCAGTTCGATCTCGGTCGCCGATGGCAATTTGGTCTCGGAATCGATTGCGATGCTCGGTCCCGTTTGCAAGTTACTCGCGGCCTCGCTGGCGGGCACGCTCGGCGGCAGTTCGGCGGCACGAACGGTACATTCGGCCCGGTGGCCATCGGGCGTTTCTACGCTAAGGTGATGATCGATACGCACTTGAGCCGTCAACGTAAAGTCGCCCTTTTCGTTCGTGATCGTGCGCGCCAGTTCCTTTGCGGTCGCGTCGCGCGCGATGACGGGCACGTTTTGCGCCGCCGTGCCGCCGGGGAAATAAGCGTTGCCCAGAATCGAATTGCCTTCGACGTGTGCGAAGACGTGAAGCTTGTGGGCATAGGCGGTTGTTGGAAGGCCGAAGGCGAGGATGAGCAGGACGGATAGAGTTGCCCGAACGCCCTCACCCCCGTCCCCTCTCCCGTTTACTGGAGAGGGGAGTTTTTGTAGGGTGGCGTCGACAGGCACCCTGTACGCGCGGTCGGCGAAGACCCACCAATGATATCTGCTAACCATCAACCACCTCTTGCGCGACGGTAACCAGGATCGGCGCACGCAGCATTTCCGGGCGGACCTGACGCACGAGCACGATAACGCTTCCGGTTACGAAGCCCTCGACGACTGCCACCGGCAGGTGCGCGGCCAGGAACACTTGACCGAGAATTACCAGCGGCCTTCCCGCCAGGGCCAAGGCCGCAGCCGACAATAGCGCCCCGAAAAGTATGCCAAGCAGACCGGCGGCAAATCCGCTTGCGAAAACAGTATGCCGATGATTGCTGCTCGCCGTCGTGCGGAATAAATAATGACAAACGACTGCCGGCAGTGCCATGATGAGCGTATTCACGCCGAGAACGGTCGCCCCGGCGATCCCGCAAAATGCCACTTGCAGAACGAGTGCCACGAGCACCGTGGGGAAAGCGGCCCATCCGAGGATGAGGCCCATCAGCCCGCTTAAAACCAAGTGAACCGACGAGCCGAACATCGGCACTTGAATTGCCGAGGCCACAAAAAACGCCGATCCGAGCAGGGCCGCTTGCGGTATTCGATCTTCTTCGAGCTGCCGCAAGCCAATGCCCGTGCCCACAATTGCTGCCGCCGTTCCGGCAAGCAGTACGACTTGCCCGGCCGGGGTCGCCGCAAGTACGGCTTCAGAAATGTGCATAAACCGACCTTACTTCGTTTGCATATCGACCGTCTTGACCCACATCAGCCCGCCAAGTTCCACATCGACCAACTTGCCCGCTGGGTTCTTCATTTTCTCATCGCCGGGCAAGATAGCGGCAAACCCCCACCAGCCGGCGCGCGGCATCGAGTAGCAAAAGATGCCGTTGGGGTCTGCTTTGATGACTTGCGTGACGAATGCATCGCGCGGCGACTTCACGCGACGCCCTTCATTATAGTATTCCACTTCAATCCGTGCGCCGGGCACCGGTTTGCCGTTATGCCGCACGATGGCGCGAAACGCATTGCCGGTCCAGAGGCCGTATGGCCTCACGAGCGGATCAATTTCCACCGGCATGCCGACCGGGGCGTCCCAGCCTTTTTCCGCCCCCAGCACGCTTACGACCACTTTCGTATAGTGGACGATCATCTTCTGCTCCGCCGCCTCCCAATATGGCTCCGGCTCGATGAAGACGACGTAGTCGCCCGGCGTTTTGGCATCGAGCGAGCAGGTATAGGCCGATTTACCATCAACCTTTAGGGGACGTAGTTTTTCCAACAAGTTGATATGCTTGCCACCGACCAAGGCACCCACTTGTCGAGGCTTGCCCATGTCCATCGATGGCCCTTGCTCCATCGGATGCGTAAAACGGATATCGAACCTGATCGTGCGGCTGTCGGCGTCCTCCACAATATCGGTCGATGGCAGCAGAACTTGGAAGTGCGCTTCCGCGCGGAGGGCCATTAGGCTGGCCACTAACAATGTAAATGAGATTGTGGATCGATTCATGGTTCTTTAGCGAATTTGAGTACCTGACCCCGCCGAGCTTGGGGGCGTATACAAATCTAGCGAAAAATGGACTTAAACAATGGGGCAAATGAATGCCGACGCTGACTAGGGTATGCCGAATCGATCCGACTCGCTGAGGAAGTCGTCGCGAGTTATCATCCGGAGTCCTTGAAGTCCATCAAGCGGCAATCGGTGGCGGTCTACGCAGACAATATAGCGAGCTCCGCACTACGAAGCGGCGGCAACGATTGAATCGTCGTCCGGGTCGGCTTCGATCGTGTCGAGAACTACAACAAGGCGACCGGTTATTAAGTCGGATCTCCCAACGGTTCCGATTCTATCGGGTGACTAGGGCAAAATCAAGTCTCCGGGCCGACACCGGACGGCTTGCGCCGTGCCGCTTTAATGCCACCGGACGGCAATGGGAGCGGTAGGGCGCAAGGCCTCCGGTAGTGCAATCAATCGAGCCGACACCACAACAATCTGGCCTTGGCGTTTGACGCGCCGCGTATCGTTTCTTCGGCTTCTTTTCGCACACGTCGAGGGTCTGAAACTCTCACAGCCAAAGATGCAACCGGCCCCCCAACATGTCGGGCACGGCGTGCTCGACGTGATGGCGAACCTGATTGGGATGATACCGCGTGCTGAAGTGCGACGCAACGATCAATTCATTCTTGAATCGGTCGATCCGTTCCATAAAGTCATCCAGGTGCATGTGTCCAAACTTGTGGATTTTGTCTTTGCGATGGCCGGGGGCAACGAACGTCATTTCCATAATCAGTACACTGGCCTCGAACATGGCGGGGCAGTTGTCCAGCCCCGCCGGGGAGCTATCGCCCAAGTAGGCAACGCGCGGCACGCGAACTTCGGCCGTCACGTCGGTGCCGCTTTGCCGCAGATCGCGAATCGCATCGCCCGCCAAGCCTTGGTACTCTGGCTTCAGCTTCCGTCGCCGTTGCCATACCACGAACCCCATCGAAGGAACGGTATGCACCGTTTCCGAAATGGTAACCACCAACTCCCGCGAAAGCTCGATTTCATCGCCCGGTCGAATCGGCAACAGTTCGCAAGGCAAGCGGCCCCGGTCGAGGCGGCTGAATAACTTCAAAATCTTGTGCGCCGGATCGATGGCGTGTTCCGGCAAATAGATCACCGGCGGCTCCATCTTCATCATTCGCCGCCGCGCGATGTAGACCGGCAGTGCAACGATATGATCCATGTGGCAATGCGAAACGAACCACGTCTGCGTCCCCATGAAACTCCACGGCTGCCCGCCAAGATCAAAACCAACTTTGAACTCGGGAATCCGCCAGTAGGTCTGTACGGCGGCGCGGGAGTAGCCCTCGATCGTCAGATCCTTGTGTGCGAGCGTTCTTACGGGCAGGTTGTTGACCATCGGTAGCCTTGTCGTGGGGGCGGGACATTTAATAAAGAGGCGGCGAGAGCGTGCCGGGTTCATTCGTTCGCGTGTTCGTAGTTATCGACCTGCGAGGGGTCGAGCGGTGCGGCGACTTCCGCACTCGCGATAAGCCAGATTTCACCGAACAACTCGTTTTGCTCGGCTCGGACGCGATGGTGCCGCACCAACTCCAGCACGGCCAAGAACATACCAACCAGGGCCGATTTGTGTAATTTTGCATCGAAAAGCTCGCTCAAGGCAAGCCGTCCACGCTGACCCAACCGTTCCAGAATCCGCCCGATGTGAACGTGGATCGGCGTATCGTCGTAGACAATATTCGACGGCTTGGCCGACACGTTTTCGCGGATGACCCGCCCGAATGCGCTAACGAGATCCCAAAGCTCGACTTCGTGGATTGGCTCTTCGGCCAGATTGCGCTGCCGCTGGGCCAAGTCGTTCGCGACGCGGGGGTAGTGCTGCTGCCAGGCACGGCTTCGCTCGTCGAGAATGCTAGCAGCGTCGCGATACTGTTTATATTCCAACAACCGCCGGACAAGTTCCTGTCGAGGATCGTCGATTTCCTCTTCCACTTCGTCGCCGCGAGGCAATACTTGCTGCGACTTGATTTCGATGAGCATGCTGGCCATCGATAGGAAGTCGCCCACCGCCCCCACATCGAGCTGCTGCAAAACGTCCAGGTGCTGGAGGTACTGATCGGTAATCAAGGCAATCGGAATATCGACAATTTCCACCTCATGCTTCCGCACCAAGTAGAGGAGGAGGTCCAACGGGCCGCGAAAAATGTTCAAATCGACGTTAAAATCCATATCGTAACAGTCTATCGGCTTTCGACTGGTTCGACCAGCCACCTCTTTCTTGAATGGAGTTATATGCCGGTTGCCGTTGCAATCCCGCCTTGACATGGCCCGCGATGGTCAGGGTATAATTGAAGGTCTACAATCTCTCAATCCCCAGCGAGCGATCCGATGAAAGTCACGCATTACGAGCAGATTCCCGACGATGTCGTCACGATGGAAGGGGCCAACGGCTGCCGCATGCGCTGCCTGATTGGCCCGGACGACGGCGCACCAAGCTTTACCATGCGGCAGTTTGAAGTGGCCGTCGGCGGCAATACGCCGAAGCACTCCCACGGCTACGAACATGAGGTTTTTATCCTCGATGGCGACGGCATCGTCCTCGACAGTCGCGGCGAGCATCGCCTGGCAGCGGGCGTGACCGTGTATGTTGCCCCCGATGAGATACACCAATTCCGCAACACCGGTTCGCGTCCACTAAAGTTCCTCTGTTTGATCCCCCATCCGCTTCGCGGCATGTCCACGCCGTGCGCCGCGGCGTGTGGATGTGCGTAAACGTACTCAACTCGCGGAGCGAGATGAATACTTTGGTCGCTCGCGAGAGTTACTCGTTTTCCGGTCCCATGAGGGAATGATGCCCAAGTCCCCCGCCACTGAAATTGCTGCGCTTTGCAACCAGATTCGCGAGCACGACAATAAATACTATGTCCTGGCCGCCCCTGAGATTGGCGACCGCGACTACGACCTGCTTATCGAGCGGCTCAAGAAGCTGGAAGCGGCCAATCCGGAGCTCGTTGCGCCCGATAGCCCCACGCAGCGCATCGGCGACCGACCGGTCAGCGATTTAATTCAGGTCGAGCATCGCGTGCCGATGCTCTCCATCGATAACAGTTACAGCCTTGAGGAACTGAAAGAATTCGGCGAGCGGACGGCGAAGCTCCTGAAGGACGAGCCGATCGAATGGGTCGTCGAGTTGAAGGTCGATGGCGTCGCCATTTCGCTCGTTTATGAGGACGGCCTGCTCGTGCGCGGCGTCACGCGGGGCAACGGTCGCGTCGGCGACGATGTCACGCACAACGTCCGCACGATCCACGATATTCCCCTGAAGCTTCACGGCAAGCGGTTCCCCAGCGTTCTGGAACCGCGCGGCGAAATCTACATGACCAACGGCGACCTCGTGCGGCTCAACGAGCGGCAGAGGGCCGAAGATAAGCCCCTTTACGCCAACACGCGGAACGTAGCCGCCGGCACCATTCGCTTGCTCGATCCACAAATATGCGCCCAACGGCGGCTGCGATTCTTTTGCCATTCGGTCGGTTTTCGCGATGGCCTCGCCGCCGAAACGCATATCGACTTCCTCAAGGAGATGGCCGATTATGGCATCCCCACGACGCCCGGCGTTGCCAGTTTTCCAACCTTTTCCGCCGCGACGGAGCATTGCGAGCAGCTTATCGAGCGGCTGCACGAGCTCGACTTCGAGATCGACGGCCTCGTGCTCAAGGTGAACCGCTATGCCCAACGCGACCGTCTGGGCGCGACCTCCAAGGCCCCCCGCTGGGTCATCGCCTACAAATTCGAGAAGTACGAAGCGACAACCCGCGTGAATGCCATCCGCGTGCAAGTCGGCAAGACCGGCACGATTACGCCTGTGGCCGACCTCGAACCGGTCGAGTTGGCCGGCACGATTGTCGGCCGCGCCAGTTTGCACAACGCCGAAGAGATCGAGCGGAAGGATGTTCGCGTGGGCGACGTCGTCGTGGTCGAGAAGGCCGGCAAGATCATACCGCACATCGTTCGCGTCGAAGTAACCGAGCGGAAGAACGAGCTGCCCAAGTTCGATTTCCCCAAGAAGTGCCCCGAGTGCGAAACGGCCGTCATTAAAGACGATGGGGGCGTCTATATCCGCTGTCCCAATCCGAGTTGCCCGGCACAGATCAAGGAGCGCATTCGCTACTACGCCAGCCGCAACGCGATGGACATTGAAGGGCTGGGCGACAAGCTCGTCGATCAACTCGTCAATGAAAAGCTAGTAGTGAACTATGGCGACCTCTACCGCTTGACCGAAACGAAGCTCCTGGAACTGGAACGGATGGGCCGCAAATCTGCCGAGAATCTTTTGGCGGGCATCGACGCCAGCAAGCCGCGCGGCTTGGCCCGACTGCTCAACGCGCTGTCGATCCGGCATGTGGGCAATCGCGTGGCGACGATCTTGACCGAACGGTTCCGCACGATCGACGCTCTTCTTGCGGCAGACATGGACGAGCTAAGCAAGACCAACGAAATAGGCCCCGTCATTGCGAAGAGCGTCCACGACTTCCTCCACGCCGATTTTGGCCGCATGACCATTGAAGACCTGCGAGCCTCCGGCGTGACGATGGAATCGACGGCTCCGGCTGTGGCAACGGGGGGGCGCACGTTGGAAGGCAAGACGCTCGTGGTTACGGGCACACTGCTGAAGTATGGCCGCGACGAGATCAACGAACTGATTGCGCAGCACGGCGGTCGTGCGGCTTCGAGCGTCTCAAAAAAGACCGACTACGTCGTAGCCGGCGAGAAAGCCGGCAGCAAGCTCGATAAGGCCAAGCAACTCGGCGTGCGAGTGTTGAGCGAAATGGAGTTTGAAAGGTTGTTACAGGGCCGCGAGTGACGCATGGGTGGCATGTTTTCGCACGATAACGAGAAAGCAGGTCATTTCCAACTGGTTCGGACTTATCGGGTAGCGTGTGAAAACGTGCCATCGAATTTCCATCAAAACTAGGAAACTACGAATTTCGCCATCAGGGGGGGTGCTGGGCAGCCATTTTTGCCAAAAGCTTGACAGATTCGTTAGTATTGTTGATAATGGGGCAACGCTGGCAGGAAAGGGCTCCGTTCGCCATGCAACCAAAAAGAACACTTCTACTTCAGGAATACAAGGCATTGGACGCCATTGTTGGAACCTCGGATTGGGTTCATCGCATCCGCAGCGAGATCGCTTCGGTGGCCGGTTTTTCAACCAGTGTCTTGATCTCTGGGGCCAGCGGCACCGGCAAGGAACTGATTGCGCGGGCCATTCACGCGCGCAGTCCGCGCTCCAATCGTCGATTTATCCCGGTCGATTGCGCATCGATCACCGGCCCGCTCTTTGCGAGCCACATGTTCGGCCATCTCAAGGGTGCGTTTACCGGTGCGACGTATAGCGCGGTCGGCTGTTTCCGAGCGGCCGAAGGGGGCACGATCTTCCTGGACGAGATCGGCGAACTCGATCTTGAGTTGCAGGCCAAGTTACTTCGCTGCTTGCAAGAGCGGGTCGTCATGCCGGTGGGCAGTCACGATGAGTTGCCGGTCGATGTTCGCATCGTGGCGGCCACCAATCGCGATTTGCACCAAGCGGTCGCTGCCGGGCAGTTCCGGGAGGATCTCTATTATCGGCTCAACGTTGTTTCGTTGCAGACCGAATCGCTCCACGATCGCGGCGACGATGTTTTGATCCTTGCTGAGCATTTCCTGGAACGGCTGGCCATCGAAAACGGCATGCCCAGAAAGCGGCTTTCCCAGGCCGCCGCCGAGCAACTGCTTCGCTACACTTGGCCCGGCAACGTTCGCGAACTGGAAAACGTCATGGAGCGGGCTATTCTCTTCAGCCCTAGCGACGAAATCGGGCCAGAGGTTTTGCCGGAGGTTGCTGCTTCTGAAACGGCAACCGTCCACGATGACTTGATTTCGATTCGTCCCACAACGGGCGATGGTCGCTGGCTTACTGCCGCCGAAGTCGAATGCGAGCATATCGTGCGGACGTTGGAACACACCGGCTACAACCAGAGCGCGGCGGCCCGTCTGTTGGGCATCGACCGCCATCAACTCCGCCGCCGAATGGCCGAATATGGCCTAATGGCCCAAAGCCCGCGTTCGACGCAATTGCGCCGCGCGGCGTGATTTTTTCGCACTCATCTCGTTCCGCGAAGTGAATACGTCGGGCATCTTGCTTAGTCCCGTCGCGACATAAACAACTGCACCAGATACCAAAAGAGCAGAGCGACCGAGGCAAACAGAGCCAACGCGGCGGCCACATGTTGACCGATTCGATATCGGTGAAGCACGTTCGACGTATCGTAGAGGATATATCCGCACGACAGGGCGATCATGGCATAGGTGAAGATCGGGCCGAGGGAAAAGTGAAACAACATGGCCACTACGATCAAGCCCATCGCCGCGAAGCCGCCGAACATCAAGATGGACCCCATGAAGGAAAAATCTTTGCGCGTGATGAAAACCACGGCGGTCATCACCGCGAACAGTCCGAGCGTTGCAACGGCGGCCAAGGGGATGGCGTCGGGTGCCACCCTTTGTGCGACGTAAAGCAGCGGGGAAAAGATGATCGCTTCCGCGACGACGTATAGCCCCAGGCCCATGTACTGCAAAGCGGGGCTTACCGCCGAACTGGCCCAGTTGTTGGCAACCCAACTGACGAGCATAAATAGACCCATCACGATCAACCAACCAAACTGTGAACCCATCATCATCGGCATCAGCCCCTGCATGATCCCGCTGCCCAACAACGCGGCTTCAAGCACGACGAATAAAGCAATCGCCCCGGCCAGATGCACGTAGGTCTTGGTGATGAACGCGGCACGATCATCGGCGTGTGCCATTGCGGCAATGCTTCCCAGGGGCGAACGGTACTGGTTGTCGGCAAAGCTCATGGAAGATTCCTTTTGGTGGCGGTTTGTTTTCCGGGACACCCAAATTATAGCTTCCCAGCGGCTCAATGGAAAGTCTGTATTTCCGGCATCGAAGCCCCATTATACGTTGACCCGCGTTGGGGACTTTCGCAGTTGGTCCGGTGCCGAAAAAGGTAAAATCGTTTTCGGTGTACTGCGAAACTGTTTCCACCCTTTCGCAGCGGTCTTGGATTTTGACCCGCAGGGCTACGTAGCTCCCCATACCAGTGCCAAAGGACGATTTTAACCTTTTACGAGGAAACGCTTTACGCTACAATCGGCACTCCAAGGAGGGAAGCCTTATGCCTGGAACTCTCATACTGTTATTGATGGCCGCCCTGCCGGTTGGTCAGGCGACTGGGCCGGTTGGTCAGGCGACTGGGGCCTCAGATAACGTTTCAACCCTGCGGCAGCCCAGGCCGGATCGGCATATCCTCGCCTCGGACGACCGCGCCGCCCTCGTCGAGGGTGCGTCCCTCTCCGCCGACGATCGCGCCGACGATACACGGCTTTACGATGTCGCGTTCGTCGATCTCCTGCACGGTTGGGCGGTCGGCGATAACGGCACAATCTGGCACACCGACGACGGCGGGCAGCGGTGGACTCCGCAGGCATCCGGCTATCGCGGGTCGCTAACATCAATTTCATTCGTCAATTCGCAGGTTGGTTGGGTGGCCGGTGGAACGGCGTTTCCGTATCTGCACGATGGTGCCGGCGTTGTGCTTTCAACCCACGATGGCGGCCAGACTTGGCAGCGTGAACCGACATTGCTGCCCGCATTGCGAAAGATTCGCTTCTTAAACGAGCGGCATGGCTGGGCAGCCGGATGCTCCTCGGCCATGTTTCCGGGAGGCGTTTTTACCAGCAGCGACGGCGGACGAAGTTGGCAACCGCCCGACGGCGGAGGATCGGCAGGTTGGAACGGCGGCGACTTTCTCGACCCGCGTGGAGGCGTCCTGGTCGGCGACTTGGGTGCCGTTATGGCGGTGCGCGATGGCGAACTTGTCCGCGCGCGGATCGATGGTGTTGCGTTGCAAAACATTCGCGCCGTGCAACTTCTTCCACCCGCGTATGGCTGGTTGGTGGGTGATGGCGGACTTGTCGCATCTACTGCCGATCGTGGGCGGACGTGGCAGCCGCCGCTGGGACCGCTTCCAATCGGCAGCGACCAATTCGACTTTGCCGCCGTTGCCGTGCGCGGATCGCAATCCTGGATTGCAGGCAGCCCCGGAAGTCGAGTCTTTCATTCTTCCGATGCGGGTCGAACGTGGACCGCGCAGACGACCGGCATCACTACGCCGATAACGGCAATAACGTTTGCCGACGACGTGCATGGCTGGGCCGCCGGCGAGTTGGGACAGATTTTGGCGACGCGCGATGGCGGCCGAACGTGGCAGAGACAGCATGGAGCCGTCAACGCTCGGGCTGCCGTGATGGCCATCGTTGGTTCCGCGAGTGACTTGCCGTTGGAACTGATCGCAAAACTGTGCAAGGAGCAGGGGCACGTTGGCGTGGCCCAGATCGTCGGTCGCACCGATGTCGAGCGGCGACCGCGCGAGGACGCACCGATGGCAGTTCTCGCACATCAGGCCATGCTGGCGGTAGGCGGATGCGCTGCCGAAACCGCTTGGCAATTCCCCATGCGGGATGCGGCACTGAAAATACCGGCCGCGAAGATCATCGAAGATTGGGATCACCTACACAAGGGTCGCGGTTACGATACCCTGTTAGCCCACTTCGTTCGCCAGATACGCACATGGCGGCCCGACGTGATTGTTGTTCCACAAGCCGGTGCGACGCCCGATTCGGGTTTGAATTCGATCGTTCATCGGGCGGTTGTCGCTGCCGCAAAACTGGCCGCCGACCGGGCATATCTTGCCGAAACCTTCCAGCGAGCGGGTTGCGAGCCCTGGGCCGTAACGCGGGTCTATGCCGTGGCGGAAATCGAGTCGGCGGGCAAAGTCGCGGTTACATCCGACGACTGGTCGCCGCAATTGGGCCGCACTTACGCGGATGCTGCCATGCGGGCCAGGGCCTTCTTGCAAAGCGATTACCACCCCAGCCCAGCGGCGATTCGCGCGGAGCTTGTGGACGGCAACGCGGCCCCCGAAGTCGCGGTGGCACCGGTCAGCTTTCAAAGCGGCCTCGGCGAGGTAGTCAATTCGGTGGGACTGCTGAGCGGTCTCCCGGCAGTCGGACATCGGGCGATTCCGTTGGATATCCGTTCCGTCAATCCGCTGCAAGGTCTTGCCCAGAAAAAGCAGATGCTCGCCCTCCTCGATCGCTTTGCCCGCGATCCGCAGGCGTCGGCCGCGCTGCTGGCTAAGAACGAAGACTTGACGCAAGGTCTGGACGCCGCGACTTCGGCGCAGTTGATCTTCCGCATTGCGGATCGCTTGCGACATGCAAGCCACTGGGATATTGCCGATAAGGTGCTGGCTGTGTTGATCCAGAGGTATCCGGACGATCCGCTCGCTCGTTGCGGTCTCGTTTGGCGATTGCAATACTTGGCGACCATCGAGAACCAGAGCGAATCGCAAGATGCCGCACTTAGCCATGTAGCCGGAAAGTCTCCGTCGGAACGGGCCATCGCGATTGGCCGCGAGATTGAACGGGATCGGCCTGAATTATTTGCCTTGCCGGAAGTACGCTATCCGTTGGCACTCGCTTATCGTGGGCAGAATCCGTCGCAACCGTCGCAGCGGCTCTACCTTCTCG
Source organism: Planctomycetota bacterium (assembly GCA_025353625.1). Classification (GTDB taxonomy): domain Bacteria; phylum Planctomycetota; class Planctomycetia; order Pirellulales; family Thermoguttaceae; genus JANXQG01. Next base: position 15,813 of record JANXOJ010000339.1, read on the forward strand.
ACCGCAGGGGAGTGCAGCGCGACGCTTGGTGGAGTTGCGGGCACGGCGAGGCTTGGTTGCTCGACCGCAAGGGGCCGCTGCCCAAACCGGTCATCTCCTGTCCCGCCGTGACCGATCGGCCTCGACTCGATGGCCGACTGGACGACGCAATTTGGCAGAAGGCGCGAACGATTGCGCTCACGAGTCTCCGGGCCGACGATGCGGATTGGCCGGCGTCCGTGATGCTCGCGCACGACGCTCAATATCTCTATCTGGCCATTCGTTGCCGTCGGGCTCCTGGTGTCCGCTATGAGGCGGCGAATGGGCTGCGGCCTCGCGATCCCGATCTTTCCGATAACGATCGCATCGATATCTTTTTGGATATCAATCGCAGCTACTCCACTTATTATCGGTTATCCATCGACCACCGCGGCTGGGCTTCCGACGCATATAGCAGCGATGCAAGTTGGAATCCAAAATGGTTTGTCGCGGCCCAAACGGCGGATGGGGCGTGGACCGCCGAAGCGGCAATTCCGCTTGCGGAACTGAAAGCAACCATCGTGCCCGGCCAAACCGTATGGGCGATTGGCATCCAGCGAACGGTGCCGGGCGTCGGCTTTCAGTCGTGGTCCGCCCCCGCATCGCCGACCGTTATCCCCGAGGGATTTGGCTGGTTGATGTTTGAATAAAATGGTAACACTTTACCGGAGTGAAGTAAATTCGAGGCAGATTACTTCGTGGGGCAGGTTTTTAACCTGCCTGAATTCTGGGCAGGTTGAAAACCTGCCCCACGAATACACATTTCCACTCCGCTAAAAAGATACATAAAATGTACTCCTGGGCGCACCTTGCACTTTGTTATTTTAGCCGGCAGCGCTGGTGGCGGATTTGTACGAACGGGAACCGGTCGGACGTTGGGGG
>JANXOJ010000364.1 GCA_025353625.1 Planctomycetota bacterium
CGTTGTGGCGGTCGGTGGGTTAAGCTAGGAGGGCTTAGGTCTTAGGGTTGACGAGCGAGTTCAAGGCGGGTGGTAACCCTCCACAGCCCAAGGATGTTGGGTCGGCGCGGACGATGAACGCGAGGTCCGCGCGACGCCACCCTACTCGGCAAATCCGAAGTCCTCAGCTCTCATCCTTAACCGGTCGTCCATCCCAAGGAATTGAAAATGAACCGCCGCAACTTTCTTCGTGCCGGTGCTGCCGGCCTGGCCCTTTCCACAATGAGTCGCTATGCGGGGGCCTTTGCTGCCCCGAAGCCGCTCCGCGTTGGCCTGATCGGTGCCGGCTGGTACGGCAAGATCGATCTTTTCCGCTTGATACAAGTCGCGCCGGTCGATGTCGTTTCACTTTGCGATGTCGATAGCCGAATGCTTTCGGTCGCGGCCGATATGGTTGCCGCGCGGCAGGCATCCAAAAAGAAACCTCGCACGTACGCCGATTACCGCAAAATGCTCGGCGAGAAAGACCTCGATATCGTCTTGATCGGCACGCCAGACCACTGGCATGCGTTGCCGATGATCGCCGCCGTGGAGACCGGGGCCGACGTTTACGTCCAGAAGCCGATTAGCGTCGATGTGATCGAAGGCCAAGCGATGGTCGCTGCCGCGCGCAAGCACAATAAAGTAGTCCAAGTCGGCACGCAGCGACGCAGCACGCCGCACTTGATCGAAGCCCGCGACCGGATCGTCCGCGAGGGTAAGCTCGGTCGAATTGGTTTAGTCGAGATCTATTGCTACTATCACATGCGGAACGGATCGAACCCGCCCGATACCACGCCGCCGGAATATCTCGACTACGAGATGTGGACCGGCCCTGCCCCGATGCGGCCCTTCAATTCGATGGTCCATCCGCGCGGCTGGAGGGCGTTTAAGGAATACGGCAACGGTATCCTCGGCGACATGTGCATTCACATGTACGATGCCGTTCGCTGGATGCTCGATCTGGGGTGGCCAAAGCGGATTAGTTCCACCGGCGGAATCCTCGTCTCCAAGGGCGCGAAGGCCAACATCCCCGATACGCAGACCGCGACCTTCGATCACGGCAACATGGATATCGTTTGGCAGCATCGCACGTGGGGGCCGTCACCCGACCCCAAATATCCCTGGGGCATGACCTTCTATGGCGAAAAGGGAACGCTCAAGGCGAGCGTTATGAGCTACGATTTCACTCCCAACGGAGCGGGGCAGTCGGTCCATCGCGACGTGACCTACGAACGCGAACAGTATCCCGAAGATGTGACGGAAAAAGACATTGAACTTCACGTTGCCCCCGCCGTTCGCGGCCACATGAAAGATTTTTTGGCAGCGGTTGCCGCCCGAACCAAGCCGGTGGCCGATATCGAGCAAGGCCACATCTCGACCGCGAGCTGCATTTTGGCAAACACGGCTTTAGAGTTAGGCCGCACGCTCATCTGGGATGCCGCCAAGAACCAGTGCGTCAACGACGAAGAGGCCAATCGCCGCTTGCGCCGCCCGTATCGCGGGCCGTGGGTGCATCCGGAAGTGTGATGGGGGACACCTTTGATTCCCCAGCAATCGTCTGCTTGGCATCATCGAGTTGCTGTTTTAGATTTCGGCACTTCTGCGCCTTGGTCTCCCGGCTCCGGAAAAGAAACCTCGCCACCACCCGCAAGGGCGACTTGAACTCCAGCGATTTACCAGTCCATAATAGACCCATCTGTTGCGCTCCTTCGCATTGGAACTTGTTCCCAATCAACACAAAGGGAGCGCAAAAAATTTCAAGAACCGCAGCAACCCCAATTGTCCCAAATTATCGGGTTTTCATCAGGCCAGACTTAGCCTGTGAGCCTCACTTATCGCGTAGGAGTAGCAATATGTCTCGATTCACATTTTTGACGGTCGTCTTGAGTTCCATCTGCACGATTGAGCAAGCTGCCGCAAAAGGTCCGATCGAGCCGGCTGCGAAAGATATCTCGGATTCCCAGATTGAAAAGCTCGTGGCGCAATTGGCGTCTCCCAACCAGGCGCCCAAGGTCGCTCGTCCCGACGTGATCTACGGTCCGAAGTACGATCACGATGCACAAGCAAAGGTGTACGAGGCATGGGATAAGCTCAAGGAACTG
>JANXOJ010000367.1 GCA_025353625.1 Planctomycetota bacterium
CCGATTGCCTCGGGTGGCGAGGTAGCCGCTGGCGGGCCAGCAATTTGTGGCGGCGGAGCGTCTGGCGGTGGCGCGGCGGCAGTGCCGGAGCCTGGAACGCTGGCGTTGCTAGCTGCTGGTGCGGCGATGATGCTGTTCTATCGCAAGCGTCACCGCGATCGTTCTCGCAATGGTTCGTCCCAACCGCTGGAAGTCGTGGGTTTGGAGGAGTCCGCTTCCCGTCGCTAATTTGAGTCTGACCACTGTGGAGGGGCGCAAAGGCATCCGTGAAGGCAAAGGGGCGGGCTGGGGCATGCGGTGCATCGGTGCGCCGCATCGGCCCGTTGGGTCCACTCCCGATATCGTTTGCATCGTGCGACCGTCTGCCCTTCGTCCGGAAGGACGTTGCCTAATGCAATGGGAGGTCCAATCGGCAGAAAAACGCGGCCGTCGGGTTCAATGCGTAGGGAGTCTGGCAGCGCGCGCGGTCCGCGACGCACTTGCTGGGCAAGCGTACGTTTGGGATCAAAACGCATGGGCGGATACCAGGTGAAGCGCGTACCGAAACGTGAATGGTTCTCGATCCATTCGGCTGCCTCGATCAACTCGCTCGTGGACAATGCCCAGCTTGAAGGTTCGTCGTCGCGGCAGACCACAGCGGCGATTCGGATCGACTGAATACCGTGGTGGCCGAGGAAGTCCACGGTTCGTGCAATGGTTTTCCAAGTCGATGGTACGAGTGAAAGCAGTGCTATCTCGTCAACATTTTTGGCGGCAAGCCAAGCCAGGGCATGCAATGCATTGCGATAGTCTCCACCGCCGGCCAAAGCATCGTGAACTTCGCCAATTGCGGAGAGAATTAAAATCTCGAATTCCGCCGCACCTGCCGAAACTAGTTTGGCAAGCAACTCATCGTCTACAAAATCCGTTGCTCGTCCACGAACACACGGTTTCATGCCCAGTTGGACGGTCTGCTCGATGGCGGAGATTAGATCAGATTCGTCCGGGGAATCCCCTGCGATCCAGTGAATTTGTTTTACACCCCAAGCTGCCAGGCACGGCAGAATGCGTTGAAGTTGCCGTGGCTCTGCCAACGGCACGTCCACCGCCGGCGGCGGAAGTGCGGGTGTTTCCGCGATGCCGAGGCGTTCGGAAAGGTTTTGCAGGAACTGCTTGAACTTCATGCGCGCTTGCGAAAGAGCCTCATCACCAGAATCGCTGGCCCGCACTCGGCTGTGGCGTTGCCGCAGCCGGTGCGCGTCGGTCGTCGCGCGTGGGCGACATGATCGCCTGGGGAATCGTTGCCTGCGGAGCGTAAGCGGTCGGCATTGCGACCGTGGGGGGCGGTTGTGAATTGGCGGCGGCAGGCTGCGTGGGGGCGTAAATTTGGGCGGAAGCGGTGGTTTGTCGCGGTGTTGGCCAATTCGATGGCGATCCCTGCCGATTGGAGGCAGCCGATGTATCTATCGGAACTTGGGCATTATAGGAAGCCGGCGATGGGTACGTCGCGGCAGGCGGGGCGTTTGCTGGTCGCGGTGGAAGGTAGGCGGGCGAGGTATTTGCATACGAAGTATTTGCAGGCATAACGGGACGCGATGAGGCGACCTGACCTAGTCCGCTGGGCTGCATAGCGGACGCCAGCCGGTCCTTAGCCGATTGGCCAACGTTCTTTGCCATGAGATCGGTCTGGCCCGTATAGAGTCGGTGTACGACGCTGGGGTCGTTCATCACGATGAACGAAAGCACGATGAGCTTGCCGTAGCAGGTGACATTGGGCCACCATCCCCGCCCGACGAATTTCATTGCGGTACCGAAGGAACTTTTCAGACGCGGGGTGCCGTCCCACTCGACGCTATAGATTTCATCGAGCAGAAGATGGCAGAAGACGCCCAGGCAAACCGCCGTCACCATGAAGATGCGAACAAAACTGCTTTCTCCGTAAAAGAGAAGGTAGGTCAACTCGGCAAAAATGGCCATCGTGGGAAAGCTGTGGAACATTCCGCGATGAATGGTGTAATGGCGCAGGAAATGGGCCAATCCAAAGCGGATCGCTGCATAGATAATGGCGCCCACGAGAATCAACATCTCCTGGTTCATATTGTACGACAACATGCGGGTGATGAGCATCGTCGGGACGACGGAGGCAAGGAACGTCGTGATTTCCCTCAACGGGATGCCCGGTCCGCTATCGATATCGGGAAGAATGCCGCCAATGCTGCATAAACCGGCACCCACAAGGCACGTTGTGGCGGGCACTTCGTAGCCGACAAAGGCGACCGTGCCGTAGCCGATGCCAAGGAGTGTGCTGGTCTTGATGTGGGTCGGGAACATGGCCATCGGCGGCTCTCCAATACGGAGGTAAAATATCGCTATAATCCAGGGAACTTGTATCGAAAAACCAAGATTTTTCCAAGGTCAGTTTTTTCGATTCTTGGAATTGGGGTGCAAGTTGCACTTTGCGAATCATTGCGGGGCTGGTATGCAAAAGGGGGAAAGTTTTGCTCGGAATCGTGCCGGGCCACGTTTTACCGAGTACGGGAGGTCGCCGGGGATGGAGTTGGATCAACATTAGCACTGCGGCGATACCATACGAAGCAAGTTTGCTCCGCAGTTTTTAAGAGCAGTGCATAAGACCAGTGCATAAGTACGGTAGAGCCGCTGCACGGCCCGCACCCAACGCGCGGAACGATTCCGTGGGTTGCGCCGCTCCAGTCGGCTACCCACGTTTGGCCGCAAACGCGGCAACAGCAAGACGCCATCACCCGAAGTCGTTAGAACAAGCCAACCACCTGACCGCTTGCGTCAATATCGATCGTCTCGGCAGCCGGAACCTTTGGTAATCCCGGCATCGTCATAATATCGCCGGTCAGTACGACCACGAAGCCTGCTCCGGCGGAAACCATGACATCGCGGAGTGGCACATCGAAATTTTTGGGTCGTCCGACAAGCCCCGGATCGGTGGAAAGCGAGTATTGCGTCTTGGCCATGCAAATCGG
>JANXOJ010000368.1 GCA_025353625.1 Planctomycetota bacterium
GCGCTTGTCAAGATACGAGATATAACCGAGGACAAAGCAATGTACGACGCACACGAAAGAGCCAGACGCGATCAACAAGCAATCTTGAACGACGCCCACAGCAGAGGCGTGGCCGAAGGTGAGCGCAAGGGCAAGCTCGAAGGCACGATTGAAGGCGAACGCAAGGGCAAGCTCGAAGGCAGGCTCGAAGGCAAGCTCGAAGGCAAGCTCGAAGGCAAGATTGAAGGAAAGATTGAAGCGATCCGAACGCTACAGATGTTACTGGGCATTCCAGCTGGCGATGATGGAGAACTCCGCAGATTGGACTTGTCGCAGCTCGAGGCAATGGCGAGCGAACTGCAAGAGAAACTGCGCAACCGAATCGTTTCGTAGCGGCGGGCAAAGGTCGTTCTGTTTTACCTTTCCTCGCATCGGAGTTTTTTTCCCTCCTAAAGCTAGTAGGGCACAAGAAGAACCCTATGTCCGGCAAACCGGGAAGACGTTATACCGCCAAGACGTTTCTCCGCGATGTTTGCCGTGGAAATGGACCATCTGGAAGGAGCACTTCGGAAAGTTTACGCCGATCCTGGATTTCACTCATCCTCTGAGCTACCTGTTCCCGGTTGCCAAGACGGTCCAACCGTCGTCCGACGACGATGCCCGCAGTTGTGGGCAAGGAGGTTGGACGAGTGATCGAGGAACTTCGAGTGGGGTGCGGGAAATTGGGCGATCCGGGCCCCAGACATCGAACCGCCACCCAAAGCGACCGCCGAAATTGACAAAAGCTGAAATGCACCCTCTGACACCGGCAATCTAATCGACCGGATGGAAGCTCGATCGACGTATTCTTCCGGGCCCGTCGAGTCGTGCAACGTTTCCGTGGAAACAGTCAATGCCCCTCTGCCGCGCAAGAACCGCATACCTCACTCCCCTTTTCGCAACTTCACTTGCCGCAGGTCTTTCCAACTTGCCGATTCGTAATGCTCAATCGGACCATCGGGGCTCCGCGTTACCATTGCGGCCAGTCCGGGTGTTTCGTCGATGAGTTTCAAGCCGGCTTTAGGGCCGAGGACTCCGACGGCCTTGCTGATGGCGTCGGCGGCCATTCCTTCCGGGCCGACGACCATCACCCGACAGTGGTCGGTCAGGGCCTGTCCGGTGCGGGGATCGACGACGTGGGAATATCGCTTCCCGGCGATTTCTACAAATTGGATCAGGTCGCCCGACGTGGAAACGGCCGAATTTGCAATTTCCAGGTACGCCGCCGACTCGCCGTGCGGTTCGTCGAGCAGCGGGATTCCCACCCGCCATGCTTTGCGACCGGGCGGCGGATCGCCTAGCCGCAGGTCGCCGCCCGCTTCGACCATCGCCCTTTGAACGTGGTGCCGCGCAAGGTCCGCCAGGGCCTCGTCCATGGCGTAGCCCTTGGCAATGCCGCCCAGATCGAGCCGCATCCCCTTTTTCAATAGCTCCACGGTCTGCCGCTTGGGATCGAGCCGCACGAAGCGATATCCGACCAATTCGCGGGCTTTTTGCAGTTCCTCAGGCATGGGAAGCACTTTTTGCCGTCGTGCCCGACGCCAAAGCCGCACGATCGGCCCGACCGTGACATCGAATGCCCCGTCGCTTCTCTCGGCAACCCTCTGAGCATGTTCGAGAACCTTCCATAGTTCCGCGCTGACGTGTATCGCACTCCCCTCGCCGGAGGTATCGCAAAGTTTACGTAACTCGCTCTCGGGGTCGTAGTCGCTAAGAATGTGGTTGAGCGCATGAATTCTGGCAAAGGCATCTTTGGCAGCCATAGTTGCGGATGCCAAATCGGGAGAATACAATACTATCCGTACCGTGACCGCCATTTCGATCTGGGTAAACTCGAATCGGCCTAGTTCCTGTCCAGCATCGGCATCCGATTTTTTTTGTGGTGTGGCGGTTTCGGTTGCACGGGCAGGCAAGGCACCCGCACTACAAGTTGCCACCGCAATCATTGCACACACAGGTTTCAACCGGTTGAAAATTCGCATCGTTGGATAATAGTTTCGCAATGTTATCTCTTGAGGTCTCCATGTCTATGATATCTGGTCCGTGCGGTGGGAAGCAACGGCCTTGCCGCGCTTCCGTTGGATGGTTTGTGCTTTGCGCGATTGTCTTCGGACTGAATACATTGGTTGCGGTTGCGAAAGATAAGCCGGGTACGGAGAAGCCGGAAGCGCCGGCCGCCGGTTCGCTGTTCAATCTAAAAGACCTTGAGAAAGTGGCGGATGAGAAAGCGAAGCTCCTGGCTCGGCCTACGCCGGAGTGGCTTCCCAAGCCGGTGATGGAAATGCCCGAGGCCACCGCAGCCGACGCCAAGGAAATGAAGAGTTACACGGAACAGGTTCCCGGCACGGACTCCAAGTTCAAGATGGTGCCCATTCCCGGCGGCAGCTATACAATGGGCAGCCCGAAGGATGAAAAAGGCCATCAGGCCGACGAGGGGCCGCAACATGAGGTCGCTATCGAGCCGTTCTGGATGGAAGAACACGAGGTCACCTGGGGCGAATACGAACTATGGGGTCTCAAGCTCGATCGTCAGCGTCGTCAGCAACTCAAAATTGTCCCCACGGATCGCGATAAGGTCGTTGATACGGTCGCGAACCCAACCAATCCCTATCAAGAAATGTCGTTTGGCATGGGTAAAGAAGCAACGCCCGCCATCTGCATGACGCAGTTCGCCGCCAAGGTCTATTGCCGCTGGCTTTCCGCGAAGACGGGCCGCTACTATCGCCTGCCCACCGAAGCGGAATGGGAATATGCTTGCCGTGCGGGTTCCAAAACCGCCTATAGTTTTGGCGATGACGCCAAAAAGCTGGGCGACTACGCTTGGAACACCGACAACAGCGGCGATAAATACCATCCCGTTGCCAAAAAAAGGCCCAATGCCTGGGGCCTATACGACATGCACGGAAACGTATCGGAATGGGTCGTCGACCAATACGCGGCCGATTTCTACGGCAAGGCTCAAGGCAAACTCACTAGCAATCCGCTATCGCCGAACACCAAGGAATATGGCCGCGTCGTCCGTGGCGGCTCTTGGGACGACGATGCGGAAAAGTGCCGATCCGCAGCCCGCCGAGCCTCGGAAAAGGATTGGAAGAAGCAAGACCCGCAAATCCCGCAAAGCATCTGGTATTTGACCGATGCCACGTTCGTCGGCTTTCGTGTGATCCGACCGCTGCACGTTCCGACGGCCGAAGAAGCTAAGAAGTATGAAGTCGATGAAGATCAGTTGACGGCCTACCGAGATTACATTATTTCTCAGGCAAACAAGGAGTAGCTCGGTTGCCACGCCTCCCTTTTTTCCGTTATTTCCTCACCACTTAGTTTAAGTCCCCAAGAAAACGCTTTATTTTCCGTCGCACGTCGCTGCGGAAGTCGGCGGTAGCTTGCGGGACTTTAAGGAGCATCGAATGTCGAACAAAGAACCATCGCGGCGCGACTTTTTGAAGGGCACATCGGCCGTCACGGCCGGTTTAGCACTGTCGGGCGGACTGGGCATTGCCCGATCGGCCCATGCCGCAGGCAGCGGACAGATCAAAGTGGCCCTCATCGGCTGCGGCGGACGGGGCAGCGGTGCCATCCGCAATTGCATGGACGCCGACCCCTCGATCCACGTCGTGGCCGTTGCCGACGCTTTTGAACACAAAGCAACGAGTGCCGCTCGTGCTCTGAAGCGGGAACGCCCGGATCGCGTCGCGATTCCGGACGATCACGTCTTTGTCGGCCTGGACGCCTATCAGAAGGCGATCAACTGCGGCGTCGACATGATCGTCACCGCCACGCCACCGGGCTTCCGCCCGATGATCTATGCCGCCGCCATTGCCGCCGGCAAGCACGTCTTCATGGAGAAGCCGGTCTG
>JANXOJ010000390.1 GCA_025353625.1 Planctomycetota bacterium
GGGCCAAGCGTTTGGCGCAAGAGACGGACTCAACGCCCGCCGATCGTGGTCTTGAGGTGCTGGAATTCGCCTTGGCGTACGAGAACTACGCCTTCGAGACGGCCTACGTGCGGGAGGTCTGCCCGCTGCACGATCTGACGCCCGTCCCATGTACGCCGCCTCACCTGTGCGGGATCGTCAACCTTCGCGGCCAGATCCTTGCGGTCTTGGACATCAAACGGCTCTTTGGCCTTGCGGAGAACCGGCTCGTCGACCGCCACCATATCATCGTCCTGCACAAGGACCATGAGGACATCGGCATTTTGGCCGATGCCGTTTACGGCGTCCAATCGGTTCCCTTGCCAGATATTCAGCCTGCGCTCCCCACCCTTACGGGCATTCGCGCCGAATTTTTGCGCGGCGTCACCTCCCGGCGGCTGGTAATCCTGGATGCCGTACGACTGATGGCGGATCAAAAACTGATTGTCTACGAAGAAGTCACCCCATGAGCAATTTACATCTTCGGCGCGAGCCGAATCAGGCAAGAGGAGACAACTTATGAAATGGTCGCTCAACTCCAAAATCATGGCCGGGTATGGCTTGGCGCTATTAGTGGTGTTGGTCATCGGCGCGCTCACCTACCATAGCACGAACCAATTTATTGCCCTGGTCGAAGAGCGCCGACAGATTCGCGAAGGCTTGGCCAACCTGAATGTCTTGCTTTCGGAATTGAAGGATGCTGAGACGGGTGAACGAGGCTTCGTCATCACGGGAAAGGAGGAGTTTTTGGAACCGTACAACAGCGCCCAAAACGGCATGAACGAATACCTCAGGGCGATCCAGGCGTCCCCCGCGCTCGCGATGCGCCACGGCGACAAGCTCGGGCGGCTGGAAGAAGTCGTCCGCGAGGAGTTAAAACTGCTCCAAGAGGTCATCGGCCTTCGCAAGAGCGATCATCAAGGGATGGAGGCGGCGCGGGAGAAAATCGCCAGTGGAAGCGAGAAGAAGAGCATGGACGCGATTCGCAAACTGATCGGCGACATCGAGCGAGTGGAGCAGGAATCATTCAATAAGACGACCCAGGAGATTCAACGCCTCGATTGGATCACGCGCGCCACTATCGTGGGCGCTTCCATCGGCGGTTTTTTGCTCTTGGCTTTTGCCGGAGTGTTTCTTGCCCGAAACATCAGCACCCCGCTGAATGCCGCGATCAACGTGCTCACGGCATCCGCCGGGCAGATCGCCACGACCACGCGGCAGATCGCGACCAATGCCACGGAAACAGCAACGGCCGTCAGCCAGACGACCACGACGGTCGCCGAGGTCAAACAGACGGCCGCCGTTGCCGTGGACAAGGCGGGACGCGTCGCAGCCAGCGCGCAGCAGACGGCCCAAGTCTCCCAGGCCGGGATGCGGGCCGTGGAAGACATGATCGGCGGCATCAATCGCATCCGCGAACAAACCGACTCCGTGGCCGCCAGCATCGTGCGATTGAGCGAGCAGAGCCAGGCCATCGGCGCGATTATCTCCACGGTCGACGATCTAGCGGCGCAGTCCAACCTGCTGGCCGTGAATGCATCGATCGAGGCCGCGAAGGCCGGCGAACAGGGGAAGGGGTTCGCCGTCGTCGCCCAGGAAGTCAAGACGTTGGCCGAGCAATCCAAGCAGGCCACCGGTCAGGTCCGGACCATTTTGAACGACATCCAAAAGGCCACCGGCGCGGCGGTCATGGCCACCGAGCAAAGCAGCAAAGCAGTCGAGTCGGGGCTGAAACAGGCCGCCGACGCGGGCGAATCCGTTCGGACCCTGACGGACAGCATCTCCCAATCCGCGCAGGCGGCCACGCAGATCGCCGCGTCCTCGCAGCAGCAGTTGGTCGGCATGGATCAATTAGTGCAGGCCATGGAGAACATCAAACAAGCCAGCCTTCAAAACGCCGACAGTACGCGGCAGACGGAAGAGGCGGCCCAAAGCCTGACCGACTTGGGCCGGCAGTTGAAGAATCTGGTCAGCGGGATGAACCGCTAATGTAGTGATTCACGCAATCGAGTATTTCTCGGTGGCATGTTTTCACGCGTCGGCGGGTAAACATGTGGAGTGCCAGAGCATGTCCGCGCAAGACAACGATTTTTTTCAACAGTTGCTAGCCGCCTACCACGTGGAAGCGGCGGAGCATCTCCAGGCGATGTCCGACGGCCTGCTGCAATTGGAAAAGTGCGCGGAACCCAGCGCGTCGCAGCCCATTTTGGAAGGCATCTTCCGCGAGATTCATAGTCTCAAAGGGGCGTCGCGGGCCGTTAATCTGACGGGCGTCGAAACCCTCTGTCAGGCGATTGAGGACCTGTTTGCCGCCTGGAAGCGGCAGGGGCGTATCCCCGACGTTGCGGAGTTCGACGTTGCGCACCGCGCGGTCGACGCGGTCGGCTGTTTGGTCGTCTCGGATCGGCCCGAAGCGCAAGAGAACCGCCAAGGCCAACTTGACGCCATACTTCAGCAGTTGGGACAACTCCGTCGGGCTGAAGTAGCGGCCGAACCGAAACCCCCGCTCGAGCATAACTCCCCTCTCCCGTACACGGGAGAGGGGCAGGGGGTGGGGGAAGATGCGACGAAATCTGAAGGCAGTTTTGGGAAGAGTTCGCAGCCCGCGCCTACTGCGCCGTCTGCCAAGCCCTTCGAGGAAGTCGCCCCAGCCCCCGTGGCCGATCGCCTCTCAATGCCGGATACCGTGCGAATCGCCACCGGCAAGCTTGAGACACTCCTTCGCCAGGCCGAAGAGATGTTGGCCTTGAAGTTGACCGGCGCGCAGCGGCTGACCGAGTTGAGACAATTGCAGTCGATCCTCGTGCAGTGGGAAAAGGAGTGGCGAAGGAACTCGCCCGATCTACGCTCCGTCGCCCAGAAGCTGGAGAGACCGGCTTCGTCGTCCGCGGCCCGCACGACATCCGGCCCGGCGAGCAAAGTGCTCGAATTCCTGGAGGGGAACCAACTTGCCTTCCGAAACGCGACGGAACACCTCGGCAGCTTGATCCGCGCGGCGGAGCACGACGGCCGCACGCTCGGCGGGATGGTGGATCATCTGCTGGCCGATGCCAAACAATTGCTGATGCTCCCGTTCTCCAATCTGCTGGCGATGTTTCCCAAGCTGGTCCGCGACCTTTGCCGCGATGAGGGCAAGCAAGCCGAGTTGGTGATGCACGGCGGGGAGGTCGAGATCGACAAGCGGGTTCTCGAAGAATTGAAGGATCCGCTGATCCACCTCGTCCGGAATTGCATCGACCACGGCCTGGAGCGGCCCGACGTTCGCACCCAACAGGGAAAACCCGCGCACGGAACGCTGACCGCCTGGATTTCTCAAGTCGAAGGCAACAAGGTCGAGGTACTCCTTCGCGACGATGGCCAGGGGATCGACCCGGCTCGCGTCAGGGCCGCGGCAGTCGCGCACGGCATCCTCTCGGAGGCCAAATCACGGCAACTCAGCGACGGCGAAGCAATTGCCCTGATCTTCAAATCGGGTTTCTCCACCAGTCCCGCGATTACCGAAATCTCCGGCCGTGGACTGGGGATGGCCATCGTTCGCGAAAAGGTCGAACGCTTGGGAGGCAGCGTCGCGGTGGAAACCCACCTCGGGCAAGGCACCGCGTTCCGTTTGCTGCTCCCCTTGACGCTGGCTACCTTCCGCGGAATCGCCATCCGTGCATGCGAACAGATGTTCATAATTCCCACCGCCGACGTGGAACGCGTGCTGCGAATTCCGCGGGCCGGCGTCAAAGCCGTGGAAAATCAGGATACCATTGTCGTCGACGGCTGTGCCGTAGCGCTCGTCCGGCTGGATCAACTTCTGGAATTGCCGCCGCCGTCCCGCGCGGCGGCGGTGGAATACCTGGCCGTGGTGGTTCTGGGGGCCAAGGAACAGCGGATCGCCTTCGTTGTGGACGAGGTGCTCCAGGAACACGAGGTTCTCGTCAAGAGCCTGGGCCGCATCCTTGCCCGCGTCCGCAATGTCGCCGGCGCGACCGTTTTGGGCTCCGGCAAGCCGGTCGTGATTCTCAATGCCGCCGACCTCTTGAAGTCGGCCGCCGGGGGGACGGGCGTGGCGCAGCCGGTCGCTCCCGCGCCATTGCCGGCAACCTCAGCCAAGCAGCAGTCGATCCTGGTGGCCGAAGACTCCATCACGGCCCGAATGCTCCTGAAGAATATCCTCGAATCGGCCGGCTTTCAGGTCACGACGGCGGTCGATGGCATCGATGCTTGGACCGCGCTGAAAAGCGAGCCATACGACCTCGTCGTGTCGGACATTCAAATGCCCCGCTTGAACGGCTTTGAGCTTACCGCCAAAATCAGGGCCGATAAGGCCTTGGCCGCCTTGCCGGTGATCCTGGTTACGGGGCTGGTCTCGCGGGAGGATCGCGAGCGAGGCATTGACGTGGGGGCCAATGCCTATATCCTGAAGCGGGACTTCGATCAGAGCGATTTGCTGGAAGTCATCCATCGGCTGATCTGAACCGCGACCTTCTTTTGAAATGGAATTGTATGGAAGCCCATCGGGTTAAAGTGCTGATCGTCGAAGACTCGACCGTGGTGCGGCTCCTGCTGACGCACTTGCTCAAGAGCGACCCGGATTTCGAGGTCATTGGCACGGCGAACGACGGCGAGGAGGCGGTGGCCTTCGTCGCCCGCCAAATGCCGGACGTCATCCTCATGGACGTCCACATGCCCAAGCTGGACGGCATCGAGGCCACCCGGCGGATCATGGAGACGCAGCCCGTGCCGATCGTCATGACCAGCGCCAGCATGGCGCCCAACGACATCTCGTGGACCTTCACCGCCATGCAGGCAGGCGCCTTGGCCGTCGTCGACAAAACGGCCCGTATGGGCAGCCCGGATTTCGACGAAATGGTGCTGCGACTCAAGCAGACGTTGAGGTTGATGTCCGAAGTGAAGGTCGTGCGGCGCTGGAATCGGCCGGGCAAGAACCAGCCGGCCAAGGACGGCGTCGGCCCGCCGTTGCCCACCCCGGCGGTGCAAGTGCGCCTGGTCGCGATCGGCGTTTCCACCGGCGGGCCGCCCGTGCTTCAGACTTTGCTCTCGGGGCTTCCCAAAGACTTCGCCGCCCCCCTGCTGATCGTGCAACACATCACGCCGGGCTTTTTGACCGGTTTGACCGAGTGGCTTACGCAAACCACCGGCATCCCCACTCAGATCGCCACCCACGGTCTACAGCCGCTGCCGGGACGCGCCTACATGGCCCCCGACGACGCTCACATGGGCATCGACTCCAGCGGGAGGATCGTGCTTGCCAAGACGGAACCGGAAAATAGTTTGCGACCGGCCGTGAGCTATTTGTTCCGCACGGTTACGCAATTCGTCGGTCGTCAGGCCATCGGCGTACTATTGACGGGCATGGGCAAAGACGGCGCGGCGGATCTCAAGCTGCTCCGGCAGTGCGGCGCAGTGACGATCGCCCAGGACAAGGAAAGCTCGGTGGTACACGGCATGCCGGGCGAAGCCATCGCGCTCGACGCCGCCACCTACGTGCTGCCTCCCGAGGCCATCGCCGTAACGCTGGCGCGGCTGGTAAATCGGCGGCCTTGAAGCACAATAGACAAGGAGCCGCAAGCCCGCAAGGGTCTCGATTACTCCTCAATCGGGACGCGCTTCGCCGGCTTGAGGTGCTTTTCGTCGAGCTTATCGACCGACCATAGCAGCCCACGGGTGACGAGGTCGAGATACCGCTCGTCGCCTACGGTGATGTTGTTGTGCCCCAGCGTGGTGCCGAAGACCCGTGCCTTGCCGTTATAGGTGTTTGTCCAGACGGTTACGAAATCGTTCTTGCCTTGCTTTCCGCGCGCCAGGGCGTGGGCCGTATCGAGCAGCTTGCCGGCACTATTGTTGTAGAGCTCCTCTTTGATCGTCGTCCAATCCTTGAGCGGTTTCGTAATCGGGCGTGGAAAAGGTGACATCCACCGACTGGCACTGCCGCTTGGTACGAAAGGGCTTACGGCGACGGGCGTTTGCGCGTCCGGCGCGGACCGTAGGCGTAGCGCTTTTCCGGGCATTTTTGCCGAAGCGTGCATCCGCGCATTAGTTTTGGCATCCCCGAGATTTGCTCTTGGCTCGAGACCTTCCCTAGTCTACCATCTCGTGTGCTTCGAGACCTTCCTTGAGTCATTGGTTTGACCTTCCATATTTGACCAAGGAAGGTCTCGATGTCTATTTACCATAATCCGCCGATCATTTCACGACGGTTTCAGTTGGTTTTGTCCTCGTTCCTCCAAAAGGAAGGGCTCCCGTTTGCCGATGTCCTACCCGAAAAGCGCATCGACGAAGTCTTTGCCGAAGAGGAGGTCGATTTCGCGCAAGACGAGGACGCGATCTACACGCCCGCAGTGACGGTCTGGGCGTGGCTTTCTCAATCGCTCTTCAAGGACGAGCAACGTTCATGCATTGCCGCCGTATCGCGGGTGCTGGTGTTGCTAGCAGCGATGGGTCGGAAGCCTTGTGCCAAGAACTGCGGGGCCTATTGCCGAGCGCGTGCCAAAGTGCCCGAAGCGGTCCTCAGACGGTTGTCGTGCGAGGTCGCCCAGGGT
>JANXOJ010000413.1 GCA_025353625.1 Planctomycetota bacterium
AACGATTACAACGTGACTGGCCTAAATTTCCACGCCGCGTGCAACGCCCCCGCTTTTCCCGGTTTGTCCATGCCCCGCTGACGATTACGTACACCGTTGATTTTCCGATGCCGTGGGCTTTGGCAATCTGACGAGTTGACGAGCCCTTTGCGAAGGCTTCGCGTACCGCCCGCTTCGTTTTCTCACCGGTGAACGGCTTGCGTAGCTGGAGACTTTTGTAGAATCAATCCGGCAGGGTGTGCCGCGCCACCCTGGACTATGGTATGGAACCCACGTTGGGGTAAAAGATGGTGGAACTTCGGAGCTGGAAAGAAATGACTTGCGATCGCGATCGCTTCGCTCGGATGAACCGCTTATTTCTTCTTCGATAGGAATCGCAACAAGCTACGTCTGGCGGGCTTCTTTTCGGCGGCATCGGCTTCATCGGTCGCGGCGGCCTTGGGATTGCTGAAAAGTGCGTCGGCCAAGCCCTGGATCGATTGCGTGATGGCCGCCTTCGGGGCCTGCTCGATCAGCGGCACGCCGTTGTTGCGGGCTTCGATCATGGTGCGATACTCATTGGGAAGCTGCCAAAAGATCTCTTTGCCAATCGTCTCTTCCGCCTTCTTCGAGGTGATGTGGCCGCTATCGAGGCCCGCTCGATTGATGATGATGCGGATTTTCTCGCCGATGCCTTCCATTTCGTTGAACGATGTCATGAGCCGGACGACGTTCCGCAGGCAGGGCAGGTCGAGCTGCGTGACCATCAAAATATGCGTGGCCATTTCCAAAGCCACCATGTCGATGGGACTGTAGCCCTTCGATAAATCGAAGACGAGGTGCGTAAAGGTCGCCTTCAAGAGGCCAATCACGCGACGAAGATCGTCGGGCGTGATCAAGGCGCAATCCTCCAACTGCACCGGTCGCGGCAGGAGGTAAACGCCCGACGAGTGCTTGGTCAGCGACCGCTTCAAGAGGCTAAAATCGAGCCGTGTGACGTTCTGTGCCACGTCGACGAGCGTGTAGTCGGGGATGGCGTCGAGGAAGACATCGGCATCGCCCAACGATAGATCGAGATCGACCAAGGCCACCGAGTTTTTCGGGTTTTGGGCAATGGCGCAAGCCAGGTTCACGGCGAGGCTCGTGTTGCCCACTCCTCCCAGCGAACCGGCAACCGCAACGACCTGGCTCCCGCGCGGGCGGCCGTCGCTATTGCCGCCGCGACGATCGCTGATGCGTCCCAAGGCGGCCAAAAGATCGTCGATCTTCACCGGCTGCGTGATGAACTCCTTGGCTCCGGCACGCATCGCGCGGAGGATCAGATTGCCGTCGTTCGATGAGCTTGTGACCAGTACGGCGCAGTTGGGCAAGCTTTCGCTTAGTTGCGAGACGAGTTCCAACGCGCGATCGGGATTTTTATCGAGGGCCACCAAGCCGATATCGGGACTGGTCTGTGCGACCACGTCGGCAAAGAATTCGTACCGCGAACATTCGGCTTCGAGCCAGATCATGTCCATGCCCAGAAGCATGTTTTTGACCGATTCCCGTTTGGCGTCATCGGGATCAACGATTGCGAGTCTTAGTACGTTGGACATTTTACTTGCGCCGATCGGGGGAAATGGCTTATGTTGACCTCGGAAAGTGGTTCCTGGCAAATATAGGTTGGAATTTGCAACGTGAGGGCAACCATCGACGAATGCGATGCTATTTTGGAACGTCGTATCCAATCGGGCCAATAAAACCCGGCTCGGCACGCGGCGGATTGTGTACGATGTGGTTCGGCATCGTTCCGTTTTGCGGATTTTGCTGAGAAATCGGACCCTCGCCAGGGGCATAGCCCGAGGTGCCGCCGCTGGGGGCACAGTTTTCGCAGGCTCCGTCGCTGGGGCAGCAGTTGGGCACTTCCAAGTGCCCCTTGAAGAATAGCTCCCAATCGCTGGGGCTGGTGGTTTGCATACCGGGCAAGCAGGCCGGCACTTGATTCGGTTCCATGCCATCGACGATTTGCGGCGTGACGAGTACCAGCAACTCAACCTCGTTGCTGATCTGGCTGACGGAGCGGAAGGGGACGCCCAAATAGGGCACTTCGCTGATCCAGGGCAAACCGTGGTTGAAGGACTCCTGACGCGATTCCAACAGGCCGGCAATGGCCAAGGTTTGCCCCGATCGCAGCTCCACGCCCGTCTCGACCTCGCGGGTCTTGATGGCCGGAATACCTTGGACGCTGTTGGCGGCGTCGGGCTGACTGACTCGGGCGCGGACGTCGAGCTTCATCCGCCCATTGCCGAGCAAGGTGGGCACGAAGTCC